>NZ_JBYSZI010000142.1:0-514 GCF_058787075.1 Cupriavidus sp. FW305-46 | reverse complement strand
GCCGTGACCATGAAGATCGTCGCGCACGCGGTGCAGCGCGGGGTCAAGCTGCTGCCGGGCGTGAAGAACGTGATTGCGGTGGCGTCGGGCAAGGGCGGGGTGGGCAAGTCCACCACGGCCGTGAACCTGGCGCTGGCGCTGGCGGCAGAGGGCGCGCGCGTCGGCATGCTCGACGCAGACATCTACGGCCCGAGCCTGCCGATGATGCTGGGCATCGACGGCCGCCCGGAATCCGCCGACGGCCAGACCATGGAGCCGCTGGAAGGACATGGCCTGCAGGCCAACTCGATCGGCTTCCTGATCGAGCAGGACAACCCGATGGTATGGCGCGGCCCGATGGTGACCTCGGCGCTGGAGCAGCTGCTGCGCCAGACCAACTGGCACGACCTGGACTACCTGATCGTCGACATGCCGCCGGGCACCGGCGACGTCCAGCTGACGCTGTCGCAGAAGGTGCCGGTCACCGGCGCGGTGATCGTCACCACGCCTCAGGATATCGCGCTGCTGGATGCCA
>NZ_JBYSZI010000141.1:0-520 GCF_058787075.1 Cupriavidus sp. FW305-46 | reverse complement strand
CCGGGGGCTTAACGCCTGACCTGCATAGGGTCACGTGAAGGGGCGGCATGGTGCCGCCCCTTTTTGCTTTCCACTTCGCATACAAGGACTCTGCGATGAAAAATTTCGTGCAATGCGGTGACACGCTCACCCTGACTGCGCCGTACGCGTGCGCTTCCGGCGATGCTGCGCTGGTCGGCAAGATCTTTGGCGTCGCCGTCGCGGCGGTCGCCAATGGCGCCGATGGTGAGTTTCAGACTAGCGGCGTGTTCGACCTGCCGGCGCTCTCGACCGATACCGCGGCCCAAGGCGCTGCGCTGTACTGGGACGCCGTCAACAAGCGCCTGACCACCACCTCCGCCGGCAACACCCGCGTCGGCGTGGCTGTCGTGGCTAAGGCCAACGGCGCTACCACCGCACGCATCAAGCTCGACGAAACGGTGGCCTGATGGGCTTCGATACCGCCCGTTTCTGGCCGTCATTCAAGCGCCACGGCATGCTCAGCGCGGTCAGTGTCGCCGGATCGCCGGACTTTGACGGG
>NZ_JBYSZI010000140.1:0-531 GCF_058787075.1 Cupriavidus sp. FW305-46 | reverse complement strand
GCGCTGGCGGTGGGGCAGGTGGTGTTCGCCTTCGGCCGCTTCGCCTGGATCATGGGCAACGGCCTCTTCATCATGCTACCCAAGCTGATCGGCCTGATCCGGCTGCTCGGCGCCGCGTTCATGGCCAACCCGATCCTGGCGGTCATCGGCCTGATCGCCGGTGCCGCGTTCCTGCTGTGGCAGAACTGGGATACGGTGGTCGGCCTGCTCAAGGCGGCGTGGCAAGGCCTGGCGGATGCGGCTTCGGCCTACGTCAACCTGGTGGTCGGCTTCTGGTCGGGCATGGGGCAGGCGCTGGTGGCGGTTTTCACCGGCGACTGGCAGCAGCTGGGGCAGATCGTCCAGGGGGCGCTGGATGCCATCAAGGGCTGGTTTCCCGGGCTGTACGACGCCTTCGTCTCGGTGTGGGACCGCATCGTGGCATGGTTCGCTCCGAAGCTGCAGGCCCTCACCGGCATGCTGCCCAGCTGGCTGACTGGGGGCAGCATCAACGTCAATGCGGGCGCTGCGCCGGCGGCGACGCCCGCCGCT
>NZ_JBYSZI010000139.1:0-604 GCF_058787075.1 Cupriavidus sp. FW305-46 | reverse complement strand
TCGGCGACCTCGTCGACCACCCGCGCATGCACTTCTTCGAGGGTGACATCACCATCAACAAGGAGTGGATCGAGTACAACATCCGCAAGTGCGACGTGGTGCTGCCGCTGGTGGCCATCGCCACCCCGGCCACCTACGTGCGCCAGCCGCTGCGCGTGTTCGAGCTGGACTTCGAGGCCAACCTGCCGATCGTGCGCGCCGCGGTCAAGTACGGCAAGCACCTGGTGTTCCCGTCGACCTCCGAGGTCTACGGCATGTGCAGCGATGAAGAGTTCGACCCCGAGGCCTCGCCGCTGGTCTACGGCCCGATCAACAAGCCGCGCTGGATCTATGCCTGCTCCAAGCAGCTGATGGACCGCGTGATCCACGCCTACGGCATGGAGCAAGGCCTGAACTACACCCTGTTCCGTCCGTTCAACTGGATCGGCGCGGGGCTGGATTCGATCTTCGAATCGAAGGAAGGCTCGTCGCGCGTGGTGACGCAGTTCCTCGGCCATATCGTGCGCGGCGAGCCGATCAAGCTGGTCGACGGCGGCGCCCAGCAGCGCGCCTTTGCCGATATCGCCGACGGCATCGACGCGCTGATGCGCATCATCGAGAATCC
>NZ_JBYSZI010000138.1:0-620 GCF_058787075.1 Cupriavidus sp. FW305-46 | reverse complement strand
CGCCAGGAACGCACCGGCATATATGGCACGCCGAGGATCGACGAGACGTCGGTGAGTCGCCGCACCAGCCCGATCACGGAATTGGCGAAGTCGACCGGTCGCATCACCAGGTCAGCGACGCGGCTGACGAAGCCGGAGACTTCCGAGGCAACCGCCTTGAAGGCATCGAGCGACAGAAATTCGTTGATGGTCGACTCGATGTCGTCAAGCGACCAGGCCGGCAGCCCCGACACATCAAACGACTCGGCGAAATCGTTGGCCACTTCGTCGAAGGCCGTTTCCTGGCTGGCGAGCAGCTCCGCCGGCATGTCGACATCGACGTCCGGCTCGGCCAGCTTGCCCGCCTCGGTGAAGACCAGCGAGAAGGTGGCCATTCCACCTTCCTCGGTGCTCTCCTTGAGGCCGAACTCGCCCGCCACGACGCTGCGCCGGCCAAAGAACGGATGCACCAGCTCGCCGGGGCCGGACTGCTCCAGCGCTTCCAGGAGCGCATCGCGCGCCGAACGGTAGTCGGGGCCGATCAACAAGGCCAGGACCTTGTACTCGCGCGCCTTCTTGCCCATGTCCTCCAGGTACGGCTCATCGCGCTGCGGGTATTCATGCCGCGCGAGGCGCCGGCC
>NZ_JBYSZI010000137.1:0-752 GCF_058787075.1 Cupriavidus sp. FW305-46 | reverse complement strand
GTGCTCCCAGACGGGCGACGGCGAGCCACCCTGCTCCACCGACCAGGCCACCACGTGCGGGCTGTTGCGCGTGCTGGCGTAGGTGTTGAGCGTGCCGACGGTGCCGCGCACCGCGGTATGGACGCGTCCATCGTTCTGGCGCAGCGGCCCCCAGCGCGCGTCGAGTTCCGCCTCGATCAGCGCCATGCTGGACGCATCGGACAGACCCATCAGCACGGTGTTGTACTGTGTCTCGCCCATGGCGGCGATCGCCGTGGCGATCGACGGGTCACCGGTGCCGCTGGCCATCGCCGTGATGGTGACGTTCAGGCCCGGCGGTGTGCTCTCGGACAGCGGGTAGTAGTTCAGCCGCAGGTCGATGTCGTTGCCGAGCGTTCCCTTGTTGCGGGCCGTCAGCGTCACGGTACCAGCAGCAGACGTGGCCGTCACCGGCAGGTCCGCGTTGGCATTGATCGCGGCGACCAGCGCCGTGGCCACGGTCGTCGGCGTGTCGGTCGTTGCCACCGCCACCTGGATGCGGTCACCGGCCACGTACAGGTTGAGCGTGCCGGCAGCGGTCGGCGTGCCGGCCAGCACCACGGTGCCAGTTGCCGCCACGCCACCGCCCGAGTCAGCCACAGGCAGGATCCACGTCTCGATGGAATCGGTGATTCGCAGCACCGCCTCGAACATCAGCGCCGCATGCGAGCCGCGGCCGCAGCGAGCCTGCACGCCGGCCAGATTGTCGGCCTGGAAGGGCACGTTGGCCGCGG
>NZ_JBYSZI010000136.1:0-1263 GCF_058787075.1 Cupriavidus sp. FW305-46 | reverse complement strand
CCCGGCGAACCGTCCCCTGCCGCCAGCCTGCAGGCCCAGGCCGACGCCCTGCCCGCCGCCTGGCGCACCTTGATGGATCCGTGCATCCGCGTGCCGGCGTGGCAGGACCTGGCCGCCTTTGTCGACGGCGAACGTGCCGCCGGCAAGCCGGTATTCCCGCACCATGTCTTCCACGCGCTGCACCTGACCCCGCCCGACGCGGTCAAGGTGGTGATCCTGGGCCAGGACCCCTACCACGGCACCGGCACGGTCGGCGGCGTTGAGCTGCCGCAGGCGCACGGGCTGGCGTTCTCGGTGCCGGAAGGCATCAAGGTGCCACCCAGCCTGCGCAACATCTTCAAGGAAATCGCCGCCGAGTTCGGCGCCAACGGCAACGGCGCGCCGCGCACCTCCGGCAACCTGGAAGGCTGGGCGCGCCAGGGCGTGCTGCTGCTCAACACCGTGCTGACGGTGGAACAGGGCCAGGCCGCCAGCCATGCGCGGCGAGGCTGGGAAGCCGTCACCGATTGCCTGATCCAGAACCTCGCCGCCAGCCGCCCGAGTCTTGTGTTCATGCTGTGGGGCAGCCACGCGCAGGCCAAGAAGCCGTTGCTGGGCGCCGGCCACTGCGTGCTGGAAGCGCCGCATCCGTCGCCGCTGTCGGCGCACCGGGGCTTCCTGGGCTGCGGGCACTTCCGCGAGGCCAACCGCTGGCTGGAAGCGAACGGCCGCACGCCGGTCGACTGGACCGCGGCCTAGTCCGTCAGATCGTCGGCCGGAATTCGAAACCGGCAAACTCCCCTTCCCCAGGCCCGACCTCGACCAGCGTCACCTGCGCGGCCGGCGGGCCCTGTTCCATCCACGCCTGCAGGGCTTCGAGCTGCCTGACCGTGCCGTGCGCCATCACCTCGACGGTGCCGTCGAGCCGGTTGCGCACCCAGCCGCCAAGCTCAAGGTCGTCCGCCGCGTCGGCGCAGGCGGCGCGGTAGCCCACGCCTTGCACGCGCCCATGCGCGACCAGGCGCCAGGTTTCCTTCTTCATGGCTTTTCCCTTTGGGCGCACGCCGGCAGCGTGCACGATCTGTCATCCACACCAAGTAAACTAGACCGCCATGCCGGGCGTTACAAAGGGATGCGCGCCGCCCGGCGTGAAGCCGGCGGCATGCGGGCTTTGCCATTGTCCACCGGGGCCGCGAATCAGGGCTGGGCCACAAGCCTTGCCATCCAAGCTCGATACAGCCCGAGAAGCGCCCATGATGCCACCCGCCGACCGCCGCGCGGCCC
>NZ_JBYSZI010000135.1:0-1305 GCF_058787075.1 Cupriavidus sp. FW305-46 | reverse complement strand
CCGTCGACCACGATCCCCGTGCGCGTGAGATGCACCTTCTGGCCCTGGTCGTCATAGAGCGCCACCTCCCCGGCTGAGAGTCCGACCAGGCGATAGCGACGGTCGTCGACCGCGATCACCAGACCGTGGTCGCGGTTGCCGCCGACGAACACCACCACGCCCTCGGCGCCAGCGAAGGGCACGCTGGTGAAGCCGTACTGCTGGACCCGCTCGACGTCATCGTGTGTTTCATCGGCCAGCGCCTGCACCTGGACACGCTGCAGCTTGCCGGCGTCGGTGATGGCGCGCAGCACGCAACGACCGACCATGAGCCCCACCTTGTTCCTGACCGGCTCCAGCATCGTCTGGATGGCTTCTAGCATCACCACTTCTCCATTTTTCCGCCCGACGCGCCTGCCCCGGCGGCACCCGCCGGCGGCTGTGGCAGTTCGGGCAACTCCTCGAAGGCCTTCGGACTGGTGAGCTCCAGCGTGCAGCGGCTGCCCGCCTCGTCGAGGTTGAACTCCACCGCGGCCAGCAACCAGTCCTCGTCGATGCGCGCCCACGGGTCCCGCACGCGGACCAGGCCGTTGATGCGCCAGATGTCGCCATCGTCTGCACTCGGATACCAGCCCTGCACGGTGGCCTTGTAGGTGCGCGACTTGGCCTCGCGGTTGCTGGCCTCCCACTCGGCGCGCTGCTTGACGCGCCGCGCATCGGCCTGGGCCTCCGCCACGATGATCAGCGGCCGGTACCGGGTGATCTCGCTGTTTCCAGTCCGAGTCCCGCCGCTGCCGCGGCTCACCGTGTGCTTGGGGCTGATCCAGTTTTCGAACTTGCCGCCAGCGCTGTCCGCGTCTTGCATCGAGGCCTGACCCTTCACGGTGATCTCGGAGAACAGGTTGGCCTGCGAATGCTCGTACTCAGCCGCCAGGATGTTGACGCCGAGCTCGAGCGGCGTGGAGATCGTCCCCGCGCGCCCTGCACGCGTGAGCAGCAACCCGCCCTCCGCATCGGAAACCAGCAGCACGCCCTCGTTCTTCGCCAGGCGCTGCAGGATCCGGAACACGCTCTCGGAGTTCTGGCACGCAGCCTTGGGCAAGGCACCGCCCACGCGCGCGGACTTCGGTGGCGTGCCCTTCTTGCCGGCCTTCTTCTGCGAGACGGTCAGTTTCTTCTCGTCGACCGTCTCGTCGTACACCGTGATGCCGAACGGCTTGCACAGCGTGTCGGCGAGCTGCTTGAACGTCATGCCGGAGAAGGCCTGCGACGGCGCCGAGCAGTCCACCAGGTCCCCGGTGCGATCGCGCCCCGTGACCCGGATGG
>NZ_JBYSZI010000134.1:0-1618 GCF_058787075.1 Cupriavidus sp. FW305-46 | reverse complement strand
CCCCGGTACGCTCCCGCACTCCTCGCGGGATGCTGGCACGCCACCCGGATTGTCCCCGCCCCCTCCGCCACGCCGGACGCTAGGGAATTCCACTAGTCCGTTCCAACGATTCCCCGCCGCCGCGCCATCACTACGCTGTCACCACAGGCACAGGCACAGCCGGCGCCGGCAATTCCTCTTTACAAGGAGCGAGACTTCAATGAAATCCAGCACAAGACAACTGATACGCGGTGGCCTGCTGCTCACCAGCATGGCCCTGGCGGCGGCATCGTGGGCGAAGGCCACCCCGGAGGAACTCAAGCAACTGGATGGCCCCCTCACGCCGATGGGCGCCGAGCGTGCCGCCAGCAAGGACGGCGAGGTCCCGGCATGGTCCGGCAAGTGGCTGGGCACGCCGGCGCATGTCAAATACCAGCGCGGCGAACGCTACCCGGACCCGTATGCCGATGAGAAGCCGCTGTTCGTCATCACCGCGCAGAACATGGCGCAGTATGCCGAGCGGCTCAGCGACGGGCAGAAGGCGCTGTTCAAGAAGTATCCCGACACCTTCAAGATGCCGGTGTACCCAAGCCATCGCGATTTCCGCTACGAGGACGCGGTCTACAAGGACATCCGCACCTACGCCACCACCGTCAGCATGACGAGCGATGCCAACGGCCTGAAGGAAGCGGGTCCGCAGGTTCCCTACCCGATTCCGAAAACCGCGATGGAGCTGTTGTGGAACCAGCGTTTCTCGTCGGCCATCGGCACCGAGAAGGCTCAGTTCGACCAGGCCGTGGTGTATCCGAACGGCTCGATCGCGTGGGGGCGCGTCTCGTACAGCATCCTGTCGCCGCGCAACAATGGCAAGTTTGACCCGCGCAGCGCCCTCAACGAGCGCTCCTTCTTCCGCACCTCCACGGATCTGCCGTTGCGCGACCGCGGCCAGGTGATCGTGGGCTATGCGGTCTGGGACCAGGAGGGTTCTGACTCCAACCGCACGTGGATCTACAACCCGGGCACGCGGCGGGTGCGCCAGGCGCCGGAATTCGGCTTTGACCAGCCCCAGGGCCCCGGCGGCTTCCGCACCGTGGACGACGACCGGCTCTTCAACGGCTCGGGCGAGCGCTACAACTGGAAGATCGTCGGCAAGAAGGAGATCTTCGTCCCGTACCACAACTACAAGCTGCTGAGCACTTCCGTCAAGTACAAGGAACTGCTCACGAATGGCCATGCCAATCCGGACGTGATGCGCTATGAACCGCATCGGGTGTGGGTACTGGAAGCAACGCTCAAGTCCGGCTTCCGGCACCAGTATGCGAAGCGCGTGCTGTATCTCGACGAAGACAGCTGGCTGGCCCTGGCGGCCGACAACTACGATGGCCGCGGCCAGTTGTGGCGCACCAATCTCCAGGCCTCGGTATACGCCTATGATGCACGCCGCTACTATCCGACCACGGTGTTCTACCATGACCTGATTTCGGGTGCCTACATGGCCGACCGCCTGACCAACGAAGGCCCGATGACAACGCTGAACAACAGCCCGGAATTCAACGAGGTGTTCTTCTCACCGGACGCCGCGCGCGGGTCGGGTACCTGATCCCATCGTGATACCCGGCCGGGCGCAGCCTTTGGCGCC
>NZ_JBYSZI010000133.1:0-1706 GCF_058787075.1 Cupriavidus sp. FW305-46 | reverse complement strand
GCCACCGGGCTGGAGCTTAGGCTTCCGAATTGCTCACGCACATTGGCAGGGATAGCCGCAAAATCGGCGTGATTCGGCGGAATTCGGTATTTGCCAGTAGCTGGATCAATGCTGAGCCCTTGTTGCCCAGCAAACAGCGCTCCCATCGTATGGTCCATCCCAAACGTAGCCAAACCGAAGGGGGTTGCTCCCGCAAGCAGAATGGTCTTGAACGCTTCGGGCATAAATGTGCCCGGTAACATCGTGACTTGTTGATCAGTCAGCTCTGAAAGATAGACACCGGCGGAATCCCGACTGTAGTAGAAGGTTGCAATATCGTTCGGCGTACGAATATCTTGTACGTTGTGTCCTGCAGCAACATATCGTGCCAAGGCTGCCTCATAGCCGCCAACGCCAAAATAGTCGCCATTGATCGTCGCCGATGGGATTGGAAGACTGTTGTAGACCTGTGTATCGAGATTGTTTTTTAGCGCAAACGTCTGCGCCATTCCGCCGCCTAAGCTATGGCCGGTAGTCGAGATCGAATATCCGTCATATGCAGGATTCTCCAAGATGGCATCAAGCGCTTTCTGCGCCTGTGTTTGAATCTTAAAGAATTCACTAGACCCATTATTTAGGACATCAGATGTCCAATTTGATAATGCATCAGAACCTTTGAACGAGAATGTAATTTCTTGTTTGGTCGGATTTACGAATATCTCGAATCGATTCTCTAGGACTCCACTGCTGTTTCGTTGCTCATTCCATCCATCTGTGAACTGAGCTCCGCTAGGTCCGGCGATCCTCGACGGCGCCATCGGAGTCCAACCTGCGGTTAACTCTGCACGGCTGTCCGGATACGCCAGACTCGCGAGGACCATTCCATCTGCCTGATTCGGCATTGTCATGGTAAGGAGCGGAGTCTATATTCAGTTCATTTGGCAATGGCGCTTTGTTCGCTGGACTTCAGCCGCGACATTACACATGGCATCTTTTGTGTGCCAATAATCTTCAAGCTCTTTGTTCTTCTCGATTATCGGCACATACTTGCCATTCGAATCTCTTTTATATCTGCCATCTCTAAAGTCTGGCCAAATCCATACCGCAGGCGATCGATATACCAAGCACTGCGACCCAGGAGAGGAGATGGCAAGATATAGAGGTTGCGCATAGAAACATCGGATTTTCATCCCTCGCTCTATCCATTCCAGTCCTTTCTTCCAGTTTTGTTGCTCGTAGGGCAGGTAGACCCCTTTGGTGTATTGGGGTGCACCACGACCATCGAAAAGCATTAAACCGAGAGCGATCATTGCGTCGCTCGACCCCTTTCCGGCAGCCTTCTCGTAAAGGTTCTTTATTGCCACGGGGTCGCTAATACGATCCTCCCCGATCCACCCTTCCGCATTGGCGAGTGCAAATAGATAATCACCCATCGGATCACCTTTAGCTTGCAGGGCTCGGATCTGTTCAATCTGCTGCGCGCGCAGCTTTGTAATGCGCTCGCGAGTGAGAGCTTGATCAACGCTATTCGCCGTTGAAATAGTGCCACTTACAAATGCTCCACATCCCGCTAGAAATAAGGAGCTGACCATGAATACTTGGCGCACCAGTCGGAAGATGGAAAGGCGACGCCAAGCGCCGATATATGACTTCCAAAATGGAAAGGGCGTTTGCCTGCGTCGGCGCGAACTCGTGAGAAGCATTTACACCCCCGTCTCGAAGGTGGG
>NZ_JBYSZI010000132.1:0-2252 GCF_058787075.1 Cupriavidus sp. FW305-46 | reverse complement strand
CCTCTGAACACCACCCCCAACCCCGCCAGCACCGCACCCATCCCGGCCATCGCCAGCGGCGCCATCCGGTTGCCCAGCAGCAGGTAGTCGAGCACCGCCGTGCCCGCCGGCACCAGGTAGAACAGGCTGGTGACGTTGACCAGGTTGCCAGCGCGGATCAGACGGTAGAACAGCAGCGTCGCGCCGATTGAAATGACCAGCGCCAGCCACAGCAGCGGCGCAGCGAACGCCAGCGAAGCATCGAAGGCGAAGGGCTGGAACGGCAGGCACAACAGGCAGGCCGCGAGGCTCGCGCCGTACTGCAGCGGCAGCACTTCCGCGGGTGCACGCGTGATGCGCTTCTGCAGGATGGCGCCGACGGTCATGCTGGCGAGCGAGGCCAGTGCGCACAGCACGCCTGCCAGCGACAGCCTGGCCTGCAGCAGGCTGTCTGCCACCACCATGGCCAGCCCGGCGAGCGCGAGGGCAAGGCCCGCCATGCGAGCGGCGCTGAAGCGCCGCTCGGTCAGCAGCAGCGTCAGCATCGGCTGGGCGCCGAGCACGGTGGCGAGCACGCCGGGCGTCATGCCGTGGTCGAGCGCAAGGAAGTAAAAGACGGAGTAGCCGCCGATCAGCAGCAGGCCGGTCACGGCGGTGTACAGCCGCTCGCCGCGCGGCGGCAGCAGGCGGTGCCTGGCCAGGCCGATCGCGCCAAGCACGGCGCAGACCAGCGCGAAGCGCAGCGTCAGCAAGGCGAAGGGCGTGGCGTGGTCGAGGGCCAGCCGGGCGGCGATGGCGCCGCTGCTCCACAGCAGCACGAAGAGGGGCGTGGCCCAGGCGGAGGTGTTGGTGGCGCGTGTGCCGGCGGCGGCGTCGAATTGCGCCGCGCAGTCTTTGTCGGTTGTCATGGATGTCATCTGTCGTCAGCTTGGCAGGCTCCGGCGACGCGCATGCGGCCATGGCACGGTGGCAGCACGCGCAGGCGTGCGGCTGCCGTGCGCGCAGGCACACGGATGCGGGACTACCGGAGACGAATGAGGCTGGGGGGCGTGCCCGTCAGCCGCGCGGCGGCGGCGCGACAGATGTGAACGCAGGCTGGCGACGCACGCATGGCCACGCGCGGCCCGGGGGCGCGGCGTTGACGGGGCGTTGGCGGTCTGCGGTCATGGTGGGAATTGAAGACTTCGAAGAAGTAGTCCGGCGATGCTATGCCTGTGCGGCCATCGCGTCAACGCGATTCTGTTGTGCGCTGCTCCAGCCGGGACACCAGCGCCTGCAGCGTCGGCGCGCATCCGGCCTCCACCTTCAGCGCCAGCATCGCGTCCGCCCGCGTGGTGCCCAGGTTGAGCGCGGCCACGGGCTTGCCCATCTGTCCGGCCCAGACGCAGAAGCGGTAGCCGGAATAGACCATCAGCGACGAACCGACCACCAGCATGGCATCCGCTGCTTCCAGCGCCGCGCGGGCGGCATCGACCCGCGGGCGCGGCACGGATTCGCCGAAGAACACCACGTCCGGCTTGAGGATGCCGCCGCAGCGCCCGCACTCGGGCACGCGGAACTGCGCGAACAGCGGCGATTCGAAATGCACGTCGCCATCGGCGGCGGGCTCGGCGATCACGTCGCGCAGCGCGGCGTTCTGTGCCAGCAGCCAGTCCTGCAGGCCGGCCCGGTCATGGCGCGTGCCACAGTCCAGGCAGATGGCACTGGCCAGGCTGCCATGCAGTTCGATCACGCCCTCGCTGCCGGCGCGCTGGTGCAGGCCGTCGACATTCTGCGTGACCAGCGCCGTGAGCCGGCCCGCGCCAAGGCGCGACAGCGCATGGTGCGCGGCATTGGGCCGCGCCTGCCACGCCACCGGCCAGCCCAGCATGCTGCGCGCCCAGTAGCGCTGGCGCCCCGCGTGCGAGCCCAGGAAGGCCTGCAGCGTGATCGGCTGCGAGCGCTGCCACTGGCCGCGCGCGTCACGGTAGCCGGGAATGCCGGAATCGGTGCTGATGCCCGCGCCGGTCAGCACGAACAGGCGCGGGTGGCGCTGCACGAAATCGAACAGCGCGGACGTCGGGTGCGGGGGTTGCAGCGGCTCGCTCAATTTGCCGGATCCTCGGCATGGCGCGCCGCCTGGCGCGCTTCCCAGGCGCGCAGCTCCTCGCGGTAGCGGTCCATCTCCTGGTAGTAGTAGTCGAAGATGCAGGGATCGCAGCCGGAGCCGCAGCACTCGTCATCGCCGGGCCGCTCTGGCGGCACCGGGCGGGGGTCGTCGGGGGGCACGGCGG
>NZ_JBYSZI010000131.1:0-3611 GCF_058787075.1 Cupriavidus sp. FW305-46 | reverse complement strand
GGCCCGCCCTTCCCCTCGCGCTCAACCATCTTCACCCCGCAGGCCGCGCATGTCGGCGTCCGGTAATCCCCCTTGAATGCCTGGGCCAGCAACGTCGCCTGCTTGTACTGATCGAGTGCGCGAATCCGCTCGATGATGGCTGCACCGTCAAGCAATTGAATGCCGGCCTGCTCTGCCGACTCCTGCACCGGTCGCCCGACGTAGCCGGATAGTGACCAGAAGACGCCCCTGTAACGTCGCGCCGAAATTGGCGCGATTTTGCGCAATGATTGGCACAGCGGGATGGCCCCAAAACACACCTCAACGATCGCCCGACGCTGGCTTCTTAACGACGGGTGGCCTTCGCGGCGTCCTTTCGGCCATTCGCTTAACATCGGCGTCATGGAGGTAAAGGGACTCCATAACGTGTTCCATGATGTCGACCAGAGTCGTCAGGTCCTCCTGACTCGGCGTATAGCCACGATGGATGGCCGCGCTTCCTACGTCCAGGACGGACTTCAGTCTCTGCTGCATAAGCAGAGAAACATGGCCTTGGGCGTACAGCGCAGCCAGCTTGTCATCAAACGAGCCTTGGTCACCGCCGATCTTGTCGATAGTGGCTTGCTCGAGAACCGCTCTGACGCCCATCGCAGCGAGATGGGGTTGGTCATTCTGGAGCGCCTTATACACCTCTCGCCCGATTCTAAGCGTCGAATTCTTCACTTCAGTCGACCGCCACCATTGCGTTATCCAGTCGGGCGTCTTTCGATAAGCCGGCGGGGGATACGACGTGCTCGATACGTCGTCGCCCATGCCGGTCATGTTCCAATCCTCGCGCAACTTAACGGTGTCACAGCCTCCGCATTGGAGCGTGTAGTAGACGTATCGCTCCACGCTGTTATCTTCTACAAAGCGCTGCTCCGCCGCATGGAGGACGTTATGCCATGTCTCTCCTGCACAGCAGTTACAAAAGGATTTGACACGACCACTTAGCTGCTCCATAGACCCTCCCGGTCTTCCGCGTTATTTGGCAGATTTTATACGTGGTCGGAACAGCAGCCCGTGCTCCCTGGCGCTGACAGTTCGCGGCTGGGCTGTAGCGTAAAGGGGCCGGTCGTAGTGGCTCGCGATCGGAATGCGCGTGCGGGGCGAGGCAAATTCCCGCATCCGCTGGATTGACGGCAGGTAGCCGGCGTGGAGTCCCCGCCCAAGCAAGGAAGGAAGGAAGGAAGGAAGGAGGTGTATGGCGTAACCTTGTGATACGCAAGACTCTCCGACCGTAATGCGTACCAGCAAGGTGCGCGCCCTTCTGATTCAAGGTTTGGCGGCACACCGCCGTGCAGGCCCGGAAAGTCCTCAGAGCCATCCCATGGCGTCTTCAACGAATAGCGACCCTCTCGCCCTTCACCCGCAAACCTAGACTGGGCAAGGGATAGCAGGTTTTTCCGCCCATAAGAATCTCGTGAATTTCAGCTTACTGGGGCCGCTTGCTCTACACTGCCCGCAGGAACCACTCGGGGGCGACCGCCACAGCGTTGCCATCCGCATCCTCCACGACACTGAAGCCAGCCCGACCGAGCCAGTCACGGAGGACCGATGCGCCGCTACGCTTGAGTCCCCCATTCGCCATAACAGCGGGGCAAATCCCCATTCGCTTAGCCATGGCTGCAACCTTCTGGTTCGAGACCGAAGCAGCCTTACGCAGCGCCGCAGCCTTGTCATTGCCCACGATGATCTTCAACACAGTCGCTACGGACTTCGCATCTTTGGACGCAGCGTCGAAGAAGCCGCACAGCTTGGGAATGCGCGAGGCGTTAGCACCGTATGCCATCCACCAAGCGGCACGGCCTTCGGGCGTCAGCGACTGGAAGAAGGCCATCTGCTCAATCGTGGGCAGCTCACTCGGAGGCAGGTCAAACATCTGCCCGCAGCGCATCACCTCGAATTGCTTCCGAGTCGATCTGTCATTGCAGGATTGCCGCCACTTCCGGGGAAGGTTTGTATCCGTATAGTCCAGCATGCCAAGAGAAGCGACCTCATCGAGTACAGTCTGCGCAGCCGCAAGCGGACTGTCGTCTACGCTGGCCGCAGTGCCACCGCGAGCAAGCCGGGGCTGCAAGACCCTGTAACCGGCTTCTTCGAGCAACAGCTTGACGGACCAGCGCGCCGCCCTATTGGACAGTGCCCCTCGCTTCATGAACGCTTGCATTAATGCCACGGCTTCATCTACGGTCCGGCCACGAAAGTCCGGCACGCTGCCCACTTCCGGCAGGCTGCGCTCGGAAAACGGCTCGTCCACCAAGTTCTTTACTGCCATGAAAACCTGTGCGTCGTGAGCCTGCCGAGCACGCCCCACAGCCTGGACAACCCAAGCAGGATCGACTCTCCCAGACGTAGCCAAGACGGCGTTGTAAGACCCGGCAGTGTCATCAAAGCTCGTGCCGACACCGCAGACACTCGTGTATGCAACAAGTAGCCGGGTCTTCGACTGGACGCTCTCGACAATAAAGGGCGTGATGTCCGACTCCCAGTCAATGCCGTTGAGCCGCTGGACGTAGGCCCGGTGCGCCTTCTCGTCAGCATCGAACCGACCAAGTGCAAGGATGCGCCGCTGATCGATGCGGGCCTGCGCAGCCTTTACAAAGGCAACTAAGACTTCCATGTTATCGAAGGCCACGCAGCAGAGTTGCCCAGCTTCAGTGCGGCGAACAACCTCATCTAGACACTCCCGGATCAGACTTTCACGCTCGCGGGCGTCGTCACCGGCAGCTAGTACAAGTTCAATTGGAGGAGCCTTGAAGTCAGGCATGCCCCATGTGCCACCCGGTCGCTGCTTTGGTGCAACTCGAACGCAATCAATCCGGCGATTGGTCATGGCCTCAACGAGTGCGACGTGCGCCTCGCCCGCCGTGGCGTCCATGAGCAGGACCGGCGTGCTTGAGTCTCGTAGGACTCGGAAGAAGTCCGTAAGCACATCGACGCCCTTATCGGACTTTTCCGTACACATCCGGTGCAGTATGTAGCCCAACTCATCCACGACCACAGCGACGCGGCCACGACCCTGTACAACAGTCTCCGCAAACGACGGCAAGCTGTCGATACATGACACGAGCCCGCCGAACTCTGGATAGGTACCGTCCAAGTACAGTCCGCGATCCTCCGGTTTGACACGCTTGTAGCCTTGAAGCGGATGAATGCCTGGGGTCGTCGCCAGCAGCTTTACCGCCGACGCCGCGAGATTCGCCAGCGGCGTAAGCCACAGCACTTGAAGACCAGCACACTGCCAATCCTTGACGAACTCGACGGCATGGCCGCTACTCTTTCCTGCCCCTGTCTGCGACCGATCCAGCAGCATCCATCCGTCGGCAAGACCACGCCGGGCGGCGTTCATTGCGTCCCAGTCCGCGACCGTATGTGCAGCGCAGGCCGAGCGGGCTCGCACATCCGCCGATGCCAGCCGCTCGATTTCCTCCGCAGCGCCGTTTTGCAGCCGATCGTACCCCGGCCCCTCCGCAGGACTCCCACCTGTCTGCAAGTTCATCAGATGCTCCCTGAGCTTGCCCCACGCTGTTGCTTGAGCGCCCGAGTCCAGGCCGAGCCTGATCCGTCCGTACCCCATCGTTACTATCGAG
>NZ_JBYSZI010000130.1:0-3656 GCF_058787075.1 Cupriavidus sp. FW305-46 | reverse complement strand
GTCCCGCCCTGTAATATTCTCCGCCTTCCCTAGCCCGGCAAAAGGCTGCAATTTCAACCACTCCCCGAGTTCGTTTGCTCGCGTGGCAGTGGCCTTCCCGTCTGCCGGAAGAATAATACGCCCGATACTCGGCTGCCCGGACAGCGGCTTCACAAGCTTCGATGAAAAGGACTTCATCTCGATGCCGACCCGATGAAGAGTAACACTCATTCGGATCGCGCACTGATCGGAATAGGCCGGATTGTCATATGGATTGCCCGACGGATAGTTGGCCCAGAGTTCCTGAAACGTTACCACCTTAAGCTGCACCTCCTTAATGGAATTCGGTGTCGCGTTTGTTGTCACGATCGTTTTCTTATTGGGCATACCTCATACCTCTTCCTGTCTTGCTAGAGCGTCATCGCCCCAATAAATTGCGTACTCGTTGAGATTCTCTGTATATATGCGGGGTAGCTTGCCGCTTTCGTCTATACACCCAGAGAATGCTCGCCCGTCGGGCGTCTCGATGAAGTAGGGGTAGCCTTCCAAGGGTGTATTACCCGCTCGGACTCGGACTCGGACTTGCTCGTCGTAGTCACCTGTCGCGGGCGAAGTCAGGTTCGAAGAGGCTAAGGACGCGGACGATGGCGGCGGCGGCGCATTGCGGCCTCCCCGGTTCACCTCAATAATGAAATCCGTCCGCGAGTGGATGACAACCGGGTGAGTCGGGCACTTGCAATTGACTCGCGCACCAGTCACCAACATCTGTTTGCCGTCTATATCGACGGCCAATAACAGTCATTCATCACCGCCCCCCCACCTTGCAGGCGGGGCAGGTTGCATGGTCGCCTTCGACACCGACTATCAGGTCATGATGGAATATGCTGCGGCCCGTGGCGATGAGTATGCCGCCCGAGCTTGTCTTGTCTCCGTTCCGGAGTGCGTAGCGAATATCCGGCATGACGGCATCTTAGGCGCGCACGGGATAGTAGGCGGGATCGAGCAGGCCAAGGATAGGCTTGTCTGCCGATTCGTGGAATTCCAGCGCCGTCACGGGACTGAACACAATGGTGTCCCCATTGCGGGGGCTGCCGATGAGGGCCACCGGCACGCCTGCTGACTCGCACGCGTTGCCTGCGCCCGCCATAATCACCGCTGTACTGCCATCCTGGTAGGTCGCCACGTCGCCAACCCGGACGATGGGACGGCCATCGTAGCTTTGATTGCTGGAACCCTTCACGACTTCACCGCCGTTGGCGGTCTTCGCACCTTCGAATGCTGCAACGTAAATCTTCTTGGTTTTCGTGTCTTGCATCATTGATCCTGGGTTGGAAACGGCTTTTTTGCCGAATGCCATTGAGCCGAAATCGGCAGTCAATCAGACATGGCCTAAATTTGGGGATGATTTTTCAAAAGTCTTACATGACGGCCGGGCGGCCGGAAGCCTATTGTTCGCGGGACGACCGCAACCGGCCTCCTGGCTGTGGGGCGCTCGGTGCGGCAGCCGCACGCTCGGCCTGCGCCCGCACTATCAGTTCCCCGATCGCCTGCGCGAGCCGCGTGTGGGCTTCCAGCCCCATCTTGTAGGCCGCATTGAGGGAGGGATACCCTCTCCCCGGCCCCTCTCCGGCAAGCGCGAGAGAGGAGAAACTCCATAGACGGTTTTCGCCTCACCCGGGGCGTCGCCCCAAACTCCCCACAATCCCCTTGCGGAACGTCAGCACGCACACGATGAAGATGATCCCGGTCACCATCGACACCGATTCCCCGAGCCCGTTGAACCAGTCGATGCCCGTCACCGCCGCAAGGTAGCTGCCCAGTTCGCCAAGCTTGTTCTCCAGCGCGATCACAACAAACGCGCCGACGATCGGCCCGGTCAGCGTGCCAAGCCCGCCCAGCAGCGTCATCAGAATGACCATGCCGGACATCGACCAGTGCACGTCGCTGAGGGTCTCGAAGCCCAGCACCAGCGCCTTGACCGAGCCGGCCAGCCCCGACAGCGCCGCCGACAGCACAAAGGCGGTCAGCTTGAAGCGGTCGACGTCATAGCCGAGCGAGACCGCGCGCGGCTCGTTCTCCTTGATCGCCTTCAGGATCTGGCCGAACGGCGAGTGCACCGTGCGCACGATCAGCGCAAAGGCGGCCACGATGATCGCCAGCGCCACGTAGTACAGCGTCAGGTCGTCCGACAGCGGCAGCACCCCGAACAGCTTGCCGCGCGGGATGCCCTGCAGGCCGTCCTCGCCGCCGGTAAAGGGCGCCTGCAGGCAGATGAAGAACAGCATCTGCGCCAGCGCCAGCGTGATCATCGAGAAGTAGATGCCCTGCCGGCGGATAGCCAGCGAGCCCACCACGTAGCCGATCAGCGCACCCGTGCCGGTGCCCAGGACCAGGCCGATCTCCGGCGTCACGCCCCACACCTTCATCGCATGGCCGGCCGCATAGCCGGCGCCGCCGAAGAAGGCCGCATGGCCGAACGACAGCAGCCCGGTATAGCCGATCAGCAGGTTGAAGGCACACGCAAACAGCGCGAAGCACATCACCTTGAGCACGAACACCGGATACGCACCGGCCAGCGGCGCGGCCAGCAGGCACGCCAGCACCACGCCGTACATCACCTGCTTTGGCAGGCGCCCCGCCACCTGCTGCTGCCGCATGCCGATTGCGGCGATAGATTGTCCGCTCATCACTTCTCCTTTCCGAACAGCCCTGCCGGGCACAACAACAGCACCACCACCATGATGACGAAGACAACGGTGGAAGATGCTTCCGGGTACAACACCTTGGCCAGCCCTTCGATCACGCCCAGCGCCAGCCCGGTCAGGATCGCGCCCATGATCGAGCCCATGCCGCCGATCACCACCACCGCGAACACGACGATGATCAGGTTCTGGCCCATCAGCGGCGACACCTGCATGACCGGCGCGGCCAGCACCCCGGCAAACGCGGCCAGCGCCACGCCGAAGCCGTAGGTCAGCGTCACCATCTGCGGCACGTTGACGCCGAACGCCTCGACCACCTTGGCGTTCTCGGTGCCGGCGCGCAGGTAGGCGCCCAGCCTGGTCTTCTCGATCACGTACCACGTCGACAGGCAGACCGCCAGCGATGCCCCAACCACCCATACGCGGTAATTGGGCAAGCGCATGAAGCCGAGGTCGGAGGCGCCCTGCAGCGCCTCGGGCGGCGCATAGGGCAGCCCGGACACGCCATAGACCGAGCGGAAGATGCCTTCGACCACCAGCGTGATGCCCAGCGTCAGCAGCAGGCCGTAGATGTGGTCGAGCTTGTAGATCCAGCGCAGCATGGTCTTCTCGATCCCCACGCCCAGCGCGGCCACCACCAGCGGCGACAGCAGCAGCATCACCCAGTAGCTGAGGCCGGCATAGGACATGCCGGCCCACGCCAGCACCGCGCCCAGCATGAAGAGCGCACCGTGCGCGAAGTTGATGACGTTCAGCAGCCCGAAGATCACCGCCAGGCCCAGGCTCAGCATGGCGTAGAAGGCGCCGTTGACGAGCCCGAGCAACAACTGCGACAGCAGCGCCGGGAGCGGGATTTCAAACAGGTTCATGAGTCGCTCCTTATACGCCCAGCAGTTCATGCAGCACCGGCATCTTGGCCTCCAGCTCATTGGCTGCGAAGCGTTCGACGATGCTGCCATGCTCCATCACGTAGAA
>NZ_JBYSZI010000129.1:0-4010 GCF_058787075.1 Cupriavidus sp. FW305-46 | reverse complement strand
GTGCGGCAGCCACCGGCACGGCAGCTGTAGGGCATGATCCAGCCGGCGTTCAGCCCCGCCGTCAGCACCGTCGTCCCCGCCGGCACCGTATAGCTGTGCCCGCTCGGTCGTAAGGTCACCTTGAACGTCTTGTCCTCTGTCTCCGACACCCGATTGCTCCTTGTTGGCATGCGTCCGGTGAAATTCTTTAGTTTCATACAGCGGACACGTTGTTTCATTTACGCAAACTCTAGTCACCGCTCAGGGCATTGTCAAGATGCAACGGCACATTCACCGGCCGTGCCGTTCTTGCATAGCTGCCGCGTGGGAAACGCATCGGCAGGCAAGGCGCACAGGGCAGGACATCGCACCTGGTCAGTACCCGCGACTCAGGGCGCACGCGCGCGAACGCCCGATGTGAAACGACCAGGCAACACGGATGTGCTGGTCAAAACGAATCGAGGGGATTTGGGTCAGGGAATGAATCGCGGAGGCATCCGGCGTACTCGCCAGCTATCGACTGGCCGCACCACTCTGCAAGCCTGTGAAGCTCGATGGCTTTGGTGCCGGCCATCGCCGTCTTGCGATCTGCCCACACGCCTTCCTCGGGGCCATTCCGCTTGACTGGTATAATTTGCGCTGTACGCAATGTTTGCCGTCTAACGAAATAAATCTAAGGCGAAACACCGTCACGCGCAAGGGGGATTTACTGAAGGAACGAACGGGGGCTGACGCGCAGCATTGGGCAGGCGTCACTTTGCTGCTGGCGCCAGGCCAGGCAGCATCCGCAATTTCATTGTTTCGTTGGTGCGAGCAGGGGCCAGGCGCGCCCGCGACACGCAATCAGCAGGCAATCCGAGAGGAGCCCTGCACGTCCGGCTCGCGCCAGGCGAACCGGACCACAGCCCTGAAAGGCTAAGCAGCCGACTCGAGCTGCGCATCGGCGCAGCCAAGGGCCACTGAAATATTGCAGGCGGTAGCCAGGACCTGTTGTATGTATTCCGCCTGCAGCACCTTGGTGAGCCGGGCCTGTGGCATTGCCAATGCCACGGAGCCAACCACCTTCGATTCCCTGTCGAAGACAGGCGCCGCGATGGAAGCGCCCCCGGCCACCAGCTCGCCGAGAGAAATGGCATACCTGTTCCGACGAACCGTCTTGAGCGAGGCCTTGAGCTGATCACGCTCCTGCGCGGCAGGAATAGCGCGCAGGATTTCCACGATCGCCGCCTCGGAAAGAAAAGCCAGGATCGCCTTCCCCGGCGCGCCAACATGCAGCGGCCGCACCGTCAGCCCCGGGGCATAGGACAGCGGCTTCTTGCTCTTGAGTTCCTGGACGCACTCGCGCTTGTTGCCGCCCTGGAAAACGAACAGCGAGATCGTCTCGTCGGTCGCCTCCCATAGTTCCTGCAGGAAGGGCTGCGCGACTTGGACGACATCGGTGCTGGCCAGGAACGCATTGGCCAGCTCAACGGCAAAATGCGTCAACTCATAGGTGCGGGGGTCACCGTACGAGCGAAGCAGCCCCTTCTTCTCAAGCGTATTCAGCAGGCGGTATAAAGTCGGGCGACTGAGCGGAACGGACTCCTCGATCTTCGAGATACCCATCGACGGGGTCTCGATAAAACTGAGCAGAATATCCAGGGCGCGCTCGACCGAACGTACGCTATCCAAGCGAACTCCTCATGTATTTTCAGTGACACGCTGCCTGGCACCGGCAAAGGCAGCGCTCCATTCTGCCCGACCACGGGCGAACACCGGCAGAGCGGATTCTATCCCCAATTGCGGCATCCGGAACGCCGCCAGCCGGTATGTCCCCCATGACGTGTCTATCCGGCAAGCGTTTCCTCCTGGACCGTGTTTCTGAGAATGCCGATATTGGAGATTTCGACTTCGACGACGTCCCCGGCCCGGAGAAAGCGAGGCGGATCCTGGAACAATCCCACCCCGCCCGGCGTGCCGGTGACGATCACATCGCCGGGAACCAGGGGACAGATGGTTGAAAAGTAGGCGACCAGTTCCTCCACCCCAAAGATCATCTCGGACAGCGGGGTGCTCTGCACCTCCACGCCGTTCAGTCGCGTCACCATGGTGTTTGCGCCAATCTCCCCTGCCTCGTCAGGCGTTACCAGCCAGGGGCCAAAGGCACCGGTTCCGGCAAAGTTCTTCCCCGCGCCGATCTGCGAGGAGTGGCGCTGCCAGTCGCGCACGGAACCGTCGTTGTAGCAGGCATAGCCCGCCACATGATCGAGCGCTGCCTCCCGCGCTATGTGTCGCCCGCCCCGCCCAATGACGACCGCAAGCTCGCCTTCATAGTCGAACTTCTCGGAAACGACCGGGCGCACAAGCGGACCCAGGTGTCCGACCTGACTGGCCGCAACGCGATGGAAAATCATCGGCCGGGTCGGTGCCTCGACGCCGATCTCGTCGGCGTGCGCCTTGTAGTTGCGCGCGAGGCACCAGATGGCATGCGGATCCGTCACCACCGGATCCAGCGTCAGCCCATCGATATGGCAAGCACTGTCCCGCCCGGACTCCGCCGCGTCCCTGGCCCGGGCCAGCCCGTCATCCAGCGATAGCAAGCCTCGCATCGTCCGCGGCAAATCCGGCGCCACCTCATCCAGGCATACCACCTGCTGCGCGGACACCATGACACCCACACCTGCCCTGCCCTTGTTCTGATACGACACCAATCTCATCAGATTTGCTCCGAGAAACCTCGCCCTTCAGGGCGGGGAGTGAAAGGAGTGCTGCCGGCAGCAAGCAATCCCAAATTAGAATGACCGGCATGCTTCTCGTCTATCGCTACCGGGTGAAGTCGCTCAACGGCCTGCTCAACAAGCAGAGCCGGGCGGTGAACTACGTCTGGAACTTCTGCAATGACACGCAGAAGCACGCGCTCGAATGGGGGAAGAAGTGGCCGAGCGGGTTCGATCTGAACGTGCTGACCACGGGCAGCAGCAAGGAACTCGGCATCCATTCGGGCAAGGTCAACGCGACATGCGAGCAGTACGCGAAATCGCGTAGCCAGCATCGCCGTCCTTACTTGCCTTCGCCCGCACGTGCCCTGCGGCACCTGGCCCAGGCTCCGCGGCCTACCCTGCCTCGCCTCTCACGATCTGGAGCTGCCGGCCCAGGCCCTTGACCTCGGTGGCAACCCGGTCGCCCGGCCTGAGATACCGTGGCGGCTTCATGCCCATGCCGACGCCCTGCGGCGTGCCCGTCAGGACAATATCGCCTGGCAGGAGCCGGAAGCATCCGGTGATATAGCTGAGCAGCTTCGCCACCGGAAAGATCATGTCGCTGGTATGGCTCTGCTGCCGGATTTCATCGTTGACGCTCAGGCTCAGCGAGAGCGCCTGAGGATCCGCGATCTCGTCACGGGTCACCAGCCAAGGCCCGACCGGCGCGAAGCCCGGCGCGCTCTTGCCGATGATGAATTGCCCGCTTCGCTCGATCTGCCAGACCCGCTCGGAAACATCGTTGACGGTGCAGTATCCGGCTACGTAGTCCAGTGCATCCGCTTCATCGATCTGGTAGGCCGGGCGCCCGATCACCACGCCGAGCTCCACCTCCCAATCCGTATTCATCGAATCGCGGGGGAGGACGATGTCATCGTTGGCACCGGACAGCGAAGTGATGGCCTTGCTGAATACCATCGGATGGCGCGGTATTTCCATGTTGGCCTCTTCCGCGTGCGCCCGGTAATTCAAGCCCACGGCCACCACCTGGCGCATGCCCGACACGGGTACACCGAGGCGCGGCGTGCCGGGGACGAGCGGCAGTTTTTCCGGATTCACCGCTGCGAGCGCGTGCAGGCCTTCCGGGCTGAGGATTTCTGGAGTTATGTCCGAAACCATCGGCCACAGCGATCGGATTGCCCCATTTCCATCGAGCAAGCCCGGCTTCTCAAGGCCCTGCGGGCCATATCTCACTATTTTCATTCGTTCCTCAAGATTTCTGTCTTGTCGTTACTGCTTATCGGTTGCCGCCGAGATCGCCATGCAGGTCGGAGTCGGCATCGCCGAAGCGAT
>NZ_JBYSZI010000128.1:0-4206 GCF_058787075.1 Cupriavidus sp. FW305-46 | reverse complement strand
GTTTTCCTCAGCGCGGGAGGGCGGGGTCCGCGCGGTTCTGGAAGGTCGGGGCTTGCGCCTTATTGTCCTCCAGTTTGCCGATCTGCGGGTTGGCCCAGCTGCCGCTGATGCGGTAGTGCTGGGTGAACACCTTGGAGAACTCGTCGGCAAACAGCAGTTGCGCGGCCAGCGTGCCGATGCCCAGCACCGGGTTGATAAAGGCGGCCGCGATCGAGGTGGAGGTGGCGTTGATGCGCGGCACCACATCCACGCGCAGGTCCTGGGTCTCGCGCAGCAGGTTGGCGGTGCCGCTCATGCTGGCGATGATCTGCGGGCTCCTGAGCTCGAAGTCCTGGATCGTGCCGACGCCGCTCTCGATCGTGCCGGTGCCGGCAATGCGGTCGAACACCAGCCCGCGGCCTGACAGGGTGCGAAAGTCCAGCGTGGCAAAGCGCAGCAGGCCCTGCAGGCTGAGCACGCCCAGCAGCCGCGCCGCGCCGGGGTCCACGCTCAGGATCTGGCCATTCTCCAGGTCCAGCGACAGCTTGCCGGACAGCGTCGGGTAGTCGATCGACAGCGGCGAGCCGCGCCAGGCCACGCGGCCTTCGAGCTTGCCCTTGCCGTCGCTCAGCGTGTGTGCCAGCCCCAGGCGGTCGAGCGTGGCGCCGGCATCGCGCACATCGATGCTGAAGGACAACAGGGTGCGGCGCTCGGCATTGGCGTCGGCGCGCAGCCGGCGCGGCACGCGCCAGCTGCCGCTGCCGGTCAGGGTGGCGCCGGGCTGCTCGATCTGCAGCTTGTCCAGGGTCCAGACCGGGTCGGCAGCGCTGGTGCCGGTATGGGCCTTGACTTCAAGCTTGCCGAAGTCATGCCCGCGCAGCATGAACTGGTCGGCCACCAGGTCGATCGCGGGCAGCTCGTCGATGCTGCCGGCAAGCGCGTCCACCACGTTGTGCTCGTCGCTGGCATCGGGCACGTTCAGGCGCGCCAGGCGCAGTTGCAGCGAGCCGGTGGCCGAGGGCCCGGCCGGACGCCACTGCACCGCGCCGGCCACCTGGCGCGAGTCGATCTTGGCGTTCCAGCCGCCGGCCTCGCGGTTGGCGTCGAGCACCACCTCATCGAGCTTGCGGCCCATGGCGTGCAGTGCGCGCGCGCGCAGCGCAATGCGGCCAGGCAGGAAGGGCGAGGGCGCTTCGGCGGGGCCCGCGCTGCCGGCACCGCCGCCGAAGGCCGCCCGCCACGCATCGATATCGAGCTGGTCGAAGGTGGCCGCGGCGCTGACGCCGGCCACGGGCGGCGGCGCCGCCTGCTGCACGCCGATGGCGCCGGCGAGCACGTCGATGCCGCCGCCCTGGTCACGGCGCAGCAGGTAGCGCGCGTTCAGCGCATGGCCCAGCTGCAGCACCAGCTCGCTGGTGCCGGCGCGGCCCGGGGCGCTGGCCGGGCGCAGGTCCGCGCGCAGCGCCAGGTCTTGCGCTGCAGCCTTGGCCAGGGGCGCGGGCAGGCCGATCGCCATGCCATTCAGTTCGGAGCTCAGCTGCACCTGCAGCTGGTGCTCGCGCGTGGCGATCACGGCGCTGTAGCTGGTGCTGCCTTCGAGCCGCGCGGCCACCGGCGCCAGCGCCGAGCCCGCGGCGGCCTCGCGCAGCCCGGCGGCCGAGACGCTGCCGCTGGCGGTGACGTGCGTGGCGCCGTCAGGCTGGGTGCCGCCGCTGAGCCGGATCTCGCCGCCGAGGAAGCGGGCCCGCATGTTCTCCAGCCCGAAACCGTGTTCATTGAACGTGATGGTGCCGTTGGCGTGGCCCAGTTGCGGCAGCTGCGGGCTGAGCACGACATCGTTGCCGAGGAAGCGAAAGCGGCCCTCCACCTTGGCGGCATCGGCGTGTTCCAGCGGCATGTCGAGCTTGAGCCTGAGTTCGCCGTTGCCGTGGGCCTGCGCCGCATCGGCCACGTGCCCGGTCCATTCGCGCACCGGCGAAGCGTTGATGTAGCGCAGGAAGCCCTGTACCGGTCCGCTGGCGCCGCCGTCGATCATCAGCTTGCCGCGCGGGCCAAGGTCGTCGATGCGGCCCTTGACGTCCAGCAGCGTGACGCCAGGGATATCGTGGACCGTGGCCCGGCTCGCCAGGAACGTCATGCCGCCGCGGTCAAACACGACCCGCCCGGCAATGTCGGTGAAGGTCGGCCATGCCTGCGCGCCGGTGGTGGTGCCGCTTGCGGTCTGGTGCGGGGCGATCTGGTAGCTGACGTGTTCGATCGGCACCTCGACACGGAACTCGCCGGCCTTCTCGTGCGGGGCATGGAACGGGAAATGCGCCAGGTCGCCGCGCAGCACGAAGCTCACGCCGGCAGCTTCGCCACCCGCCAGCGCGCCGGCCAGGTAGTGCCGGGTGCCGGCCGGAATGCTCAGCGGCAGGTAACGCGGCACGCGCGCCACCTGGGCGCGGGTCATGTCGCCGCTCAGGTCGGCGATGCCGGAGACACCGTCGCCGCCTGCGCGCCAGGTGCCGCGCACCGAGCCGGCCGCATCGGCATTGGCAAAGCGCACGCCGTCCAGCGTGACCGCGAGCTTGCCGCCGGCATGGGTCCAGCGCACTTCGCCGCCGATCTGGTCGAACGGCAGCCGCGGCTCCTCGAACAGGCCAGGCAGCACCAGCGCCGCGCCGTTGCCTTCGAAGCGGGCATTGCCCTGCTGGTCATCGAAGGAGAAGGTGCCGGACAGGTGCGAGAAGCCAGGCGTGCCCAGGCGCGGGTGGCCGCTGGCGTCCACCGCGGGCACGGCCGGCTGGCCGTTGACCGAGACGTCGCGCAGCGTGCCCTGCACGCTGTAGAGAGGCCTGCCGCCGCCACGCTCGAGCATGCCCGCGCGCTCGCGGCTCCAGCTCACGTTGAGGTTGTCGATGTGGCCCGCCGGCTGCAGCGCGCGCAGCCGGCGCAGCACCGCGGTGTCCAGCGGCATCGAGCTGGCCGCCGCGCGCACCGTGTTCAGGTCCAGCGTGGGCGCTTTCAGCGAGAACTTGCGCAGGGTGCCGTCCTTGCCGGTGGCCCAGCCGAGGGTGACCTTGCGCATGCCTTCGCGCCAGGTGCTGTCGGCGGGGGTGCCCTCGTCGTCGCTGGCGGGCTGGGGTTGCCAGAGCAGGGTGTCGACGGTCAGCAGGTTGCTGCCGTCGCGTTCGGTCCGGTGCAGCAGGAAGGCCTGCGCATTGGCCAGGCGCAGCGGGGCGGAGGCGCCGGCCAGCTGCAGGTCGACGCCGCTGGCGCGCAGCCGGGTCTGGCTGCGCACGATGCGGCCCTGGCGGAATTCAATGCTGCCGTCGGTGCTGAAGGTGCCGCTGGCGGCGCGCTCGAATATCGCCAGGTAGCGCTGCAGCACCGGCAGCTGCAGCTGGCCGAGGTCCCAGCTGGCCTGCCCGGTCCAGTAGCGCCAGTTGCCGGCGCTGTGCAGGTAGTCGTTGCTGAAGGAGGACTGCACCACCAGCGGGCTCGGGCCCAGCGCAGGCGAGCGCGCTTCCAGCGTCACCGTATGGCGCGCGCCGTCGCGGCGGGTGTCGAGGCGGATCTCGCCGATATCGAGCCGGGGCAGGCGTGCCTTCTCGTCCAGCCAGCGCAGCTTGCCGTCGGACAGCGCCACGCGCCCCTGCGACATCAGCCAGCCCAGGAAGCGATCGTCGTCCTGCTGGCCGCCGGTCGCGTCCACCAGCATGCCGCCGACCAGCAGCCGGCCCTCGGGCGTGCGCCGCACCAGGATGTCGGTGCCGGTCGCGCCCAGGCTGACGAACTGCAGGTTCATGCTGAACAGCGAGCGCCACGCCAGCTTGCCGTCGAGCGTGGCGGCCGCAAGCAGCACGCGCTGTTCGCGGTCCACGGCGCGCAGGCCGCGGGCGCGGAAGGCCGGGTGCCAGCCGTCCCAGTAGGTATCGAGCGCGCCGATGCTGACCTTGGCCGACAGCGCCACCGAGCCGCGTTCTTCCAGCCACTGGCGCGCGGTGGACGCCTGCGGCCACAGCACGAAGCGGATCAGCAGGCCCGCCACCAGCGCCAGCGCGGCCAGCACCAGCGCCAGCCGCACCAGCGCGCGGCCCAGCCCGCGCCAGAACGGGTGGCGCACGGCTGCCGCCACGCCGCGCGTGCAGGCGCGCAGGAACGCGCCGGCGGAATCGTTGCGCCGGGCGCTGGTGGCATCGTTGGCCGGGGGATTCACGGGGTGTGGCGGGGCCAGGGTGGAGG
>NZ_JBYSZI010000127.1:0-4902 GCF_058787075.1 Cupriavidus sp. FW305-46 | reverse complement strand
GCGCCGAATCGGTCTGCCTGCTGATGTACCAGGCGCCGCTGTCGCCGACCGCGCGCGAGCGCCTGGCGACCATGCGCGAGACCACCGACGGCTTCGAGATCGCCCGGCGCGACCTGGAAATCCGCGGCCCGGGCGAGTTCCTGGGCGCGCGCCAGTCCGGCGAAGCGATGTTGCGCTTTGCCGACCTGCAGACCGACGCGTGGCTGGTGGAATACGCGCAGGAGGCGGCCGAACTGATGCTGGCGCGCTACCCGGAAGCGGTGGAAGCGCACCTTTCGCGCTGGCTGGGCGGGCGCGAGCACTACCTCAAGGCTTGAGTGCGGGCTGGTTTTTCGACGGATGTGCGCCATCCAGCGCACCTGCCGGTTCGCTGCGGACAATTCGGGCTGGCGCTCTGACAGAAGCGGCAATCGAAGGTAAAATCTATCGCCTACCGGAAACTGATAAGTCATGACGCTCACCGAACTCAAGTACATCGTCGCCGTGGCGCGCGAGCGCCATTTCGGCCGGGCCGCCGAAGCCTGCTTTGTGTCGCAGCCGACGCTGTCGGTCGCGATCAAGAAGCTGGAAGACGAACTCAACGTGCAGATTTTCGAGCGCGGCACCTCCGAGGTGTCGGTGACGTCGGTCGGCGAGCAGATCGTGGCGCAGGCCCAGCGCGTGCTTGAACAGACCATGGCCATCCGCGAGATCGCCAAGCAGGGCAAGGACCCGCTTGCGGGTCCGTTGCGGGTGGGCGTGATCTACACCATCGGTCCGTACCTGCTGCCGTCGCTGGTCAAGCAGATGATCGAGACCGTGCCGCAGATGCCGCTGATGCTGCAGGAGAACTACACCCACAAGCTGATCGAGCTGCTCAAGCAGGGTGAGATCGACTGCGCGGTGATGGCCGAGCCGTTCGCGGATTCGGGCCTGACGGTGCGCCCGCTCTATGACGAGCCCTTTGTCGTCGCCGTGCCGCGCGGCCATCAGCTGGCGCAAGCGCGCTCCATCGACCCCGATGAACTGAAGCAGCAGACCATGCTGCTGCTGGGCAGCGGCCACTGCTTCCGCGACCATGTGCTGGGCGTGTGCCCGGAACTGTCGCGCTTCTCGCAGGCGGCCGACGGCATCCAGAAGACCTTCGAGGGCTCATCGCTGGAAACCATCCGCCATATGGTGGCCAGCGGGGTCGGCATCACCGTGCTGCCGCGCACCTCGGTGCCCGACCTGAAGGCCAAGGGCGACATGCTGTCCTATGTGCCGTTTGCCGATCCGGTGCCCGACCGGCGCGTGGTGCTGGCCTGGCGCAAGAGCTTCACCCGGCTGCCGGCGATGGAAGCGCTGGCCAACGCCGTGGCCGCGTGCGAGCTGGCCGGCGTGCGCAAGCTGGACGCCAAGGAGCTGGCCGAAGCGGCCTGATCTTCCTGCCCCCGCAGTACAGGCATTTCCCTCGGCCGCACCGGAGATTCCGCTGCGGCCGTTGTCATTTCCGGCCCCGCAACGGGGTATTTCACGGACCTGTCTTCGGGCGGTCACCTTCCGCTGCGATAAGTTGCAGGAATCCCAGATAGATTTGACCTAATACATAGGTATAAATAATTGAATTCTCAATTCGATAGATCGTTGGTAGGCTGACTCCTGTCGATGCAGATGGCATCGACCTGAGACAGGAACCAATGATGAGCACCAGCGCCCAGTTCTCTCCAGCAACAATCAACGGGCGCCCGTTTCCCCTCCGCATGGGGCGCTGCCTGCTCGATTGCCTTGCCTGCTATGCCGCCGCGCTCTGATGCGGCGTTCCCTTTCAGCCCACCCACAAAGAGGAAAAGATGAGCAAGAAGGACACCCTTACCACTGCCGCCGGCGCACCCGTCGTCGACAACCAGAACTCGCAGACGGCCGGTCCGCGCGGACCGATGCTGCTGCAGGATGTCTGGTTCCTCGAAAAGCTGGCCCACTTCGACCGCGAGGTCATCCCCGAGCGGCGCGTGCATGCCAAGGGTTCGGGCGCCTATGGCACGCTCAAGATCACCCACGACATCACCAGGTACACCAAGGCTTCGGTCTTTGCCCAGGTCGGCAAGGAAACGCCGCTGTTCATCCGCTTCTCGACCGTGGCCGGCGAACGCGGCGCGGCCGATGCCGAGCGCGACGTGCGCGGCTTCTCGATCAAGTTCTACACCGATGAAGGCAACTGGGACGTGGTCGGCAACAACACCCCGGTGTTCTTCGTGCGCGACCCGCTCAAGTTCCCGGACTTTATCCACACGCAGAAACGCAATCCGCGCACCAACCTGCGCGACCCGATCGCGGTGTGGGACTTCTGGTCGCGCCATCCGGAATCGCTGCACCAGGTCACCATCCTGATGAGCGACCGCGGCCTGCCGCAGAACTACCGCCAGATCCACGGCTTCGGCTCGCACACGTACTCGTTCATCAACGCGAACAACGAGCGCTTCTGGGTCAAGTTCCACTTCAAGTCGCAGCAGGGCATCGCCAACTGGACCAATGAAGAAGCGGCCAAGGTCGTGGCAACGGACCGCGAAAGCGCGCAGCGCGACCTGTTCGAGAACATCGAGCAAGGCAATTTCCCGCGCTGGAACCTGCGCGTGCAGGTCATGCCGGAGGCCGATGCGGCCAGGTACCACATCAATCCGTTCGACCTGACCAAGGTCTGGCCGCACAAGGACTACCCGCTGATCGACGTGGGCGTGCTCGAGCTCAACCGCAACCCGGACAACTACTTTGCCGAGGTCGAGCAGGTGGCGATGAATCCGGCCAATATCGTGCCGGGCATCGGCTTCTCGCCCGACAAGATGCTGCAGGGGCGGCTGTTCTCGTACGGGGACACGCAGCGCTACCGCCTGGGGATCAACCACAACCAGATCCCGGTGAATGCGCCGAGATGCCCGTTCCACAACAGCTTCCACCGTGACGGCGCGATGCGCGTGGACGGCAACCAGGGCGGCAAGCTCAACTACGAGCCCAACCGCGAAGGCGCCTACGCCGCCAGCGAGCGCGCGATCGAGCCGCCGCTGGCACTGGATGGCGCCGCCGACCACTGGGACCACCGCGTCGACCCGGACTACTACAGCCAGCCCGGCGCGCTGTTCCGCCTGTTCGACGAAGGCCAGCGCCAGCGCCTGTTCGCCAATATCGCGGCAGCGATGCAGGGCGTGCCTGAGGCGATCGTGCGCGTGCAGCTGGAGCACTTCGCCAAGGCCGACCCGGCCTACGGCGAGGGCGTGAAGCGCGCGCTCAACCTGAAGTAAGCGGCAGCCTGGCGCGGCGCCCGTGGCGGGATGCCGCGTCGCGGAGAACGATGATGGCGATGATCCGGTTGTTTATCGAAGAGTGGCGGCAGCTGTGGCATGACGGGCACGACCAGCCCGGGCGCGCCGATGCCGCGCGGCTGCGCCACAAGCTGTGGCGCAAGGAAATCGGCGCTGCCGTGATCGTGCTCGGCGCAGCCGTGATGTTCAGCGAGGTGGCCCGGGGTTTGGCCGGGATTGCCGGCTAGTGCAATAATGCGGGTACTGCGCCGCCCGGCCCCAAAACATGGCAAGCCCGGCGGCGCCCCTCGTGGCTTTACCAGAACGGAGCGTATTTACCATGGCAAAGAAGAATGAGATGAGCGTGAATATCGGTATTTCCGACAAGGACCGCAAGAAGATCGCGGAAGGCCTGTCCAAGCTGCTGGCGGACACCTACACCCTCTACCTCAAGACCCATAATTTCCACTGGAACGTGACGGGTCCCATGTTCAATACGCTGCATCTGATGTTCGAGACCCAGTACACCGAACTGGCGCTCGCCGTGGACTCGATCGCCGAGCGTATCCGCGCACTGGGCTACCCGGCACCGGGCACCTACAAGGAGTACGCCCGCCTGTCGTCGATCGCGGAGGAAGAGGGCGTGCCCGAGGCCACCGAAATGATCCGCAAGCTGGTCGAAGGCCAGGAAGCCGTGGTGCGCACCGCGCGCTCGCTGTTCCCGGTGATCGACGCCGCCGGCGACGAACCGTCGGCCGACCTGCTGACCCAGCGCATGCAGACGCATGAAAAGACCGCGTGGATGCTGCGCGCGATGCTGGCCTGAGGCCAGCTGGCCACCTCCGGCTGCCCTTCAGTGGCGGCCGGCACTGCGCGTCGCAACCGTCCGGGCTGCGGCGCGTTTTCATTGAATCCTCCTTCCCGGATCCGCGCAGTGCAGACCCTCTCGCCGTTGCCCCCCACGCCCATGCTTGAACGCCTTTCCCTCTACGCGCGCCTGGTGCGCATCGACAAGCCGATCGGCACGCTGCTGCTGCTGTGGCCGACGCTGTGGGCCATGTGGATGGCCGCGGGCGGGCCGCCGGCGTGGGGGCTGTTCTGGATCTTCGTGGCGGGCACCTTCCTGATGCGCTCGGCTGGCTGCGCCATCAACGACTGGGCCGACCGCGACTTCGACAAGCACGTCAAGCGCACCAGGGAGCGGCCGCTGACCGCGGGCAAGATCGCCGCGTGGGAAGCGCTGGCCGTCGCCGCCGTGCTGGCGCTGGTGGCTTTTGCGCTGGTGTTGCCGCTCAATGCGCTGACCAAATGGCTGGCAGTGGTGGCGGCGGTGGTGGCGGGCACTTACCCGTTCTTCAAGCGCTTCTTTGCGATTCCGCAGGCTTATCTCGGCATTGCGTTTGGCTTTGGTATCCCGATGGCGTTTGCCGCGATCCAGGACCAGGTGCCGCCGGTGGCGTGGCTGATGCTGCTGGCCAATGTGTTCTGGGCGGTGGCGTATGACACGGCTTATGCGATGGTCGATCGTGACGACGACCTCCTGATCGGCATGAAGACTTCGGCCATTACCTTTGGCCGCTTCGACGTGGCGGCGATCATGCTCTGCTATGCCGCGTTCCTGGCGCTGATGGCGTGGGCGGGGGTGCTG
>NZ_JBYSZI010000126.1:2040-3446 GCF_058787075.1 Cupriavidus sp. FW305-46 | reverse complement strand
TGCGAGTGTTTCCATTTGGCATTGCCAAGCGATCGCAAGATCGGCTGTTCTTTAAAAATATGGGATGTAGTAAAGGTGTCGCGAAGCGTTGATGAGACGCTGCAGTACAAAACGCGATACCGGGTTGTGATTGTATCAACCAAAATGTATTTAAGTGATCGAAAGATGACTTGGAATACGGCACAAATGCGAGAACTCATCCTGTAGCGACTGTTTCGAGCGATCGAGACACACTCGTTATAGGGTCAAGCGAACAAGTGCATGTGGTGGATGCCTTGGCGATCACAGGCGATGAAGGACGCGGTAGCCTGCGAAAAGCTTCGGGGAGCTGGCAAACAAGCTTTGATCCGGAGATGTCCGAATGGGGAAACCCGGCCCGAATGGGTCATCCCACACTGAATTCATAGGTGTGGGAAGCGAACGCGGCGAACTGAAACATCTAAGTAGCTGCAGGAACAGAAATCAACCGAGATTCCCAAAGTAGTGGCGAACGAAATGGGAAGAGCCTTGTACTCTTTAGCAGTGGTGTTAGCAGAACGGGATGGAAAGCCCGGCCATAGCAGGTGATAGCCCTGTATGCGAAAACACGATTGTGGAACTAGGTGTACGACAAGTAGGGCGGGACACGTGAAATCCTGTCTGAAGATGGGGGGACCATCCTCCAAGGCTAAATACTCGTGATCGACCGATAGTGAACCAGTACCGTGAGGGAAAGGCGAAAAGAACCCCGGGAGGGGAGTGAAATAGATCCTGAAACCGCATGCATACAAACAGTCGGAGCCTGGAAACGGGTGACGGCGTACCTTTTGTATAATGGGTCAGCGACTTACATTCAGTGGCAAGCTTAACCGATTAGGGAAGGCGTAGCGAAAGCGAGTCCGAACAGGGCGTTGAGTCGCTGGGTGTAGACCCGAAACCAGATGATCTATCCATGGCCAGGTTGAAGGTGCGGTAACACGTACTGGAGGACCGAACCCACTAACGTTGAAAAGTTAGGGGATGAGCTGTGGATAGGGGTGAAAGGCTAAACAAATCTGGAAATAGCTGGTTCTCTCCGAAAACTATTTAGGTAGTGCCTCGTGTCTCACCTTCGGGGGTAGAGCACTGTCATGGTTGGGGGGTCTATTGCTGATTACCCCGCCATAGCAAACTCCGAATACCGAAGAGTGCAATCACGGGAGACAGACATCGGGTGCTAACGTCCGGTGTCAAGAGGGAAACAACCCAGACCGCCAGCTAAGGTCCCCAAATATAGCTAAGTGGGAAACGAAGTGGGAAGGCTAAAACAGTCAGGAGGTTGGCTTAGAAGCAGCCACCCTTTAAAGAAAGCGTAATAGCTCACTGATCGAGTCGTCCTGCGCGGAAGATGTAACGGGGCTAAGCTATATACCGAAGCTGCGGACGCG
>NZ_JBYSZI010000126.1:0-1943 GCF_058787075.1 Cupriavidus sp. FW305-46 | reverse complement strand
GTGCGTGGTAGGAGAGCGTTCTGTAAGCCTGTGAAGGTGTCTTGTAAAGGATGCTGGAGGTATCAGAAGTGCGAATGCTGACATGAGTAGCGATAAAGGGGGTGAAAGGCCCCCTCGCCGTAAGCCCAAGGTTTCCTACGCAACGTTCATCGGCGTAGGGTGAGTCGGCCCCTAAGGCGAGGCAGAGATGCGTAGCTGATGGGAAGCAGGTTAATATTCCTGCACCGTCGTATGATGCGATGGGGGGACGGATCGCGGAAGGTTGTCCGGGTGTTGGAAGTCCCGGTCCCTGCATTGGAGAAGGCGCTCAGGCAAATCCGGGCGCGGGATTCAAGGATGTGGGGCGAGCGGCCTAGTGCTGCGAAGCAATTGGAAGTGGTTCCAAGAAAAGCCTCTAAGCTTCAGTCATACGAGACCGTACCGCAAACCGACACAGGTGGGCGAGATGAGTATTCTAAGGCGCTTGAGAGAACTCGGGAGAAGGAACTCGGCAAATTGGTACCGTAACTTCGGGATAAGGTACGCCCTGGTAGCTTGACTGGCCTGCGCCAGAAGGGTGAAGGGGTTGCAATAAAATGGTGGCTGCGACTGTTTAATAAAAACACAGCACTCTGCAAACACGAAAGTGGACGTATAGGGTGTGACGCCTGCCCGGTGCCGGAAGATTAAATGATGGGGTGCAAGCTCTTGATTGAAGTCCCGGTAAACGGCGGCCGTAACTATAACGGTCCTAAGGTAGCGAAATTCCTTGTCGGGTAAGTTCCGACCTGCACGAATGGCGTAACGATGGCCACACTGTCTCCTCCCGAGACTCAGCGAAGTTGAAGTGTTTGTGATGATGCAATCTCCCCGCGGCTAGACGGAAAGACCCCATGAACCTTTACTGTAGCTTTGCATTGGACTTTGAACCGATCTGTGTAGGATAGGTGGGAGGCTTTGAAGCGTGGACGCTAGTTCACGTGGAGCCGTCCTTGAAATACCACCCTGGTTTGTTTGAGGTTCTAACCTTGACCCGTGAATCCGGGTCGGGGACAGTGCATGGTAGGCAGTTTGACTGGGGCGGTCTCCTCCCAAAGTGTAACGGAGGAGTTCGAAGGTACGCTTGGTACGGTCGGACATCGTACCTAAAGTGCAATGGCAAAAGCGTGCTTAACTGCGAGACCGACAAGTCGAGCAGGTGCGAAAGCAGGACATAGTGATCCGGTGGTTCTGAATGGAAGGGCCATCGCTCAACGGATAAAAGGTACTCTGGGGATAACAGGCTGATACCGCCCAAGAGTTCATATCGACGGCGGTGTTTGGCACCTCGATGTCGGCTCATCTCATCCTGGGGCTGTAGCCGGTCCCAAGGGTATGGCTGTTCGCCATTTAAAGAGGTACGTGAGCTGGGTTTAAAACGTCGTGAGACAGTTTGGTCCCTATCTGCCGTGGGCGTTGGAATCTTGACGGGGGCTGCTCCTAGTACGAGAGGACCGGAGTGGACGTACCGCTGGTGTACCTGTTGTCTCGCCAGAGGCATCGCAGGGTAGCTATGTACGGAAGAGATAACCGCTGAAAGCATCTAAGCGGGAAACTCGCCTGAAGATGAGGATTCCCTGGAGGCTTGACCTCCTTGAAGGGTCGTTCGAGACCAGGACGTTGATAGGCTGGGTGTGGAAGCGCAGTAATGCGTTAAGCTAACCAGTACTAATTGCCCGTAAGGCTTGATCCTATAACCAGTGTGTTTTGCCTGGTGAGTCGATCGCCTTGTGCCAGATACGCACAACCCCAACTACATCCCTATTCGCAGCGTTGACCTCAACCTCAGCGCTGCAACCCCTCATGCCTGGTGACCATAGCGAGCTGGAACCACCCCTTCCCATCCCGAACAGGTCCGTGAAACAGCTCCGCGCCGATGATAGTGCGGATTCCCGTGTGAAAGTAGGTCATCGCCAGGCTCTTAT
>NZ_JBYSZI010000125.1:0-5272 GCF_058787075.1 Cupriavidus sp. FW305-46 | reverse complement strand
GGCAAGTGCCCGGCCTCGCGCCAGCGTGCGGCCAGCGGCCGCAGCCAGGGTCAGGCTTCCATCACTTCGCCGAAGCGCTGCAGGTGGTAGTCGCTGTCGCCCAGCAACTGGTCCAGCATGGTCAGGCGCTTGAAGTAGTCGCCCACGGACAGCTCATCGGTCATGCCCATGCCGCCATGCAGCTGCACGGCCTGCTGGCCGACGAAGCGCCCGGCGCGGGCCAGCGTCACCTTGGCCGCGGACAGCATGCGGCGGCGCGCGGCGGGATCGGCCTCGTCCAGTGCCTGGACTGCGACGTAGGCCATCGACAGTGCCAGCTCCTTCTGCACCAGCATGTCGGCCATGCGGTGCTGCAGTGCCTGGAAGCTGGCCAGCGGCTTGCCGAACTGCTGGCGCGTGCCCAGGTACTCGGCGGTGATCTCGATCAGCTTTTCCATGGCGCCGGCGCCCTCGGCGCACAGCGCGGCAACGCCGTGCTCAAGGCCCACGCCCAGCGCGGCCAGGCCGTCGGCGGGCTGGCCCACCAGCGCGCTGGCCGGCACGGTGACGTTCTGCAGCGACAGGTCGGCGGCGCGCAGGCCGTCGATGGTCGGGTAGGCGGTGACGCCCAGGCCCTTGCTGTCGCGCGGCACCAGGAACAACGCAATCTCATTGCTGCCGGCCACGCGCGCGGTCAGCAGGTAGGCGTCGGCGGCGGCGCCGTGCCAGACCACGCTCTTGATGCCGTTGAGCACGTAGCCGTCGCCGCTGCGCTCGGCGCTGGCGCGCGCCGATTCCGGGCGGTAGCGGGTGGTCGGCTCCAGGTAGGCCAGCGTCACGATGCGCTCGCCCGAGGCGATCGCGGGCAGCCATTCTTGCTTCTGCGCGGCGCTGCCGTGGGCGGCCAGGATGGCCGCGGCCATCACGCCGCTGGGCGTGACCGGCTCCAGCACCAGGCCGCGGCCCAGTTCGCGCTGCACCACCAGCTGGCTGGCGGGGCCTTCGCCGAAGCCGCCGAAGTCGGCCGGCACGGTCAGGCCCAGCACGCCCATTTCAGCCAGCTTGTTCCACACGCCGCGATCCAGGCTCTCGCCTGCGCGCGCGCTCTTGCGGCGGGCCTCGAAGGTGTATTCGGTATCGATGAAGCGACGCAGGCTGTCCGCCAGCATCTGTTGCTCTTCGCTGTAGGTGAAGTCCATGTCAGCTATCCCTTCAGAAACCCAGGATCATCTTGGAGATGATGTTCTTCTGCACTTCGGTCGCGCCGCCGTAGATCGAAGTCTTGCGCATGTCGTAGTAGGTGGAGGCGGCAGGGGCGGCCCAGTCAGGGCCCGCCACCGGCTGCGCCGCGCCCGGTTCAAGCCAGTCCGGCGAATACGGCCAGGCGTTGGGGCCGGCCACTTCCATCATCAGCATGCCCAGGTCCTGCTGCACCTCGGAGCCGCGGATCTTGACGATCGAGGCCTCGGGCCCGGGGGTGCCGGCGGCCTGCGTGGCGACGCGCAGCAGCAGCATTTCCAGCGCCATGATGTCCATCTCGACGCGGGCGATCTTGTCGCGCATGCGCACGTCTTCGATCAGCGGGCGGCCGGCGCCGTCGGTGGCCTGGCTGGCGTAGTGCTTGAGCAGGCGCAGCTCGCGGTGGCAGTGGCCGATGCCGGCAATGCCGGTGCGTTCATGGCCGAGCAGGTACTTGGCATAGGTCCAGGCGCGGTTCTCTTCGCCGACCAGGTTCCCGACCGGCACTTCCACGTCTTCGAACCAGGTCTCGTTGACGTCGTGGCCGCCGTCGAGCGTCTTGATCGGACGCACCGTCACGCCGGGCGACTTCATGTCGATCAGCAGCATCGAGATGCCTTCCTGGGCCTTGGCCTCGGGGTCGGTGCGCACCAGGCAGAAGATCCAGTCGGCGAAGTGGGCCATGGTGGTCCAGGTCTTCTGGCCGTTGACGATGTATTTGTCGCCCTTGCGCACCGCGCGCGTCTTCAGCGAGGCCAGGTCGGAACCCGAGCCCGGCTCGGAGTAGCCCTGGCACCAGAAGTCGTCGATATTGGGGATGCGCGGCAGGAAGCGCTGCTGCATCTCGGGGCTGGCGTACTTCATCAGCACCGGACCGATCATGGTCAGGCCGAACGGCAGCAGGCGCGGCGCGCCGGCGCGGAAGGTCTCGATCTCGAAGATCAGGCGCTGCAGCGCGGTCCAGCCGGTGCCGCCCCATTGCTTGGGCCAGGTCGGCGCACCCCAGCCGCGGGCCTGCAGGATGCGGTGCCAGCGGATGTAGTCGTCCTTTTCCACGCGCTGGTGGTTGAGAACCTTGTTGCGGATGTCTTCCGGCAGGCTGGCCTGCGCGAATGCACGGACCTCCTCGCGGAAGGCCTGTTCCTCGGCGGTGAAACGCAAATCCATCTGAATGTCCCCTGTGGTACGCGGGCCGCGCGGCGCTTCTTGCCCAGCCTGGTTGTGCAGTGCGTCAAAGCGGCGGCCCTCACTGTGCCGGCCGATTGTAGGGGCCGGGCGCGATTCTTTGCTTCATCAATCATAAAGCCGTCCTTCGCGGAGGCGGAACCACCTGCGCCGGGTGGTGGCGGGGCGAACGGCGGCTGGCCAGTGGCGTTGACGAACACGGCCTTAGTGAATTCCAAATGGCTCCGGCACGGGGCTTGCCGCAAACTGATGCAGCCAGTTTCATGTGGCCGGGTGCATTCCGCCGCATATCCAAGTCAGCCTGCATCGAGAGACCCACCAGCACCATGTCTTCCTTCCGCCCCGAATATATCCACGACATCCCCCGCTACTGGGCCGCGCAGACGCCTGACGCGCCGTGCCTGCACGAGAACGGCGCCGTCATCAGCTACGGCGAGCTGTGGCGGCGCATCGAGGCCGCCCGCGACTGGCTGGCGGCGCAGGGCGTGGGCGAGGGCGACCGCGTGATGGTGGTCGGCGAGAACTGCAACGAGATGGTGGTCACGCTGTTCGCCAGCAGCCTGCTGCATGCCTGGCCGATCCAGGTCAATGCGCGCCTGTCCGCGCGCGAGATCGACAATATCCGCGATCATGCGCAGCCGGCGCTGGTGCTGTTCACCGGCCATGTCTCCGACGTGGCCGCGGCGCACGGCGAGCGGCTGGGCGCACAGGCCACCGGCTGCCCGGTGTTCGACGCCGGCATGCGGGTGGTGCGCGCGGCCACCCCGCCGCAGCGCGAGCCGGCCGGGCTGGCCCGCAGCGTCGCCACGCTGATCTATACCTCAGGCACCACCGGCGCGCCCAAGGGCGTGATGGTGCCGCATCAGGGCCTGACGCAGTTTGCGCGCATCTCCGCCACCTCGCGCGACATGGGCCCGGCCGACGTGGCCTATGGCGCGTTGCCGATGTCGCATATCTTCGGCATTGCCACGGTGCTGATGGCCACGCTGTATGCCGGCGCCAGCCTGTTCCTGCGCCCGCGCTTCGACGCCAGTGAAGTGTTCGAGTCGCTGGCATCGCCCGGCGTCACCATCCTGCAGGGCGTGCCGACCATGTTCACGCGCATCATGGCGGTGGCGCCCACCGTCGGCGCGAAGCCCGGCGCCTATCCGCGCCTGCGCTACCTCTATACCGGCGGCGCGCCGCTGGACCCCACGCTCAAGCGCGAGGTCGAAACCCTGTTCGGCCAGGCGCTGCACCATGGCTACGGCATCACCGAATACGCCGGCTCGCTCTTCATCACGCACATGGAAGCCCCGCGCGCCGACTGCTCGGCCGGCTATATCGTCGAAGGCGTTGAGATCGAGATCACCGATGCCGAAGGCAAGCGGCTTCCCGCCGGCGAGCGCGGCCAGATCCGCGTGCGCGGCCCGGGCGTGATGCTGGGCTACTACCGCAACCCCGAGCAGACCGCCGAGGCGCTGCTGCCCGGCGGCTGGCTCAATACCGGCGACCTGGGCTACCTGGATGCCGACGGCGCGCTGTTTATCTCCGGCCGCTCCAAGGACCTGATCATCCGCTCCGGCTTCAACGTCTACCCGATCGAGGTCGAGTCGGTGATCAATGCCTTCCCCGGCGTGCGCCAGTCGGCCGTGGTCGGACGCACCACCGGCGACGGCAACGAGGAAGTGGTGGCCTTCATTGAAATGCAGGACGGCGCCGAGCTTGACCGCAAGGCGCTGGACACCTACCTGCGCGAGAGCCTGGCCCCGTACAAGCGCCCGGCCGAGGTCCGCACCGTCGACGTGATTCCGACCACGGCGAGCGGCAAGCTGCTCAAGCAGCCGCTGCGCGCCATGCTCGATTAAGCGCCCGCCGGGCCCGCCGGCCCCGGGCAACATCAGCCATACCTGGAGGAGACAATAATGAAGACATGGACGACACTGGCAGCCCTGACCGCCACGCTGCTGCTGCAGGGCGCGGCGTGGGCCGCCGACGCCTACCCGTCGCGGCCGGTCAAGCTGCTGGTGGGCTACGCGCCGGGCGGCCCGGTCGACACCGCCGCGCGCATCTATGCCGAGCAGCTCGGGCGCGTGCTCAAGCAGCCGGTGGTGGTGGACAACCGCGCGGGCGCCAGCGGCGCGATTGCCGCGGACATGACCGCCAAGGCGGCGCCGGACGGCTACACGCTGTATTTCGTCGCCAGCCCGACCATGACCATGACGCCGCTGATCCAGCACTCGGTCAATTTCAATCCGGTCAAGGACTTTACCTATATCGGCCTGATCACCGATTACACCAACGTGCTGCTGGTGAACAAGGACTTCCCGGCGAAGAACGTGGGCGAGCTGGTCGACTACGCGCGCAAGCATCCTGAGGGGGTCTCGTTCGGCTCGGCCGGCATTGGGGCGTCGAACCATCTGTCCGCGGAACTGCTGGCGCAGATGAACAGCGTGAAGATGCTGCATGTGCCGTACAAGGGCAATGCGCCGGCCATGGCTGACGTGATGAGCGGCAAGGTGACGTTCATGTTCGACATTACCGGTACGGCGATCGGGCATATCAATGGCGGCAAGGTGCGCGCGCTGGCGGTCACGTCGAAGACCCGCAACCCGGCGCTGCCGAACGTGCCGACCATGATCGAGTCTGGCCAGAAAGACTATGACCTGACTGGCTGGTATGCGCTGGTGGGGCCGCAGAAGCTGCCGGCCGATGTGGTGGACAAGCTGGTCAAGGCGCAGAAGGCGGTTGGGGAGGATGCTGCTTTCCGGCAACGGATGACGGCTGGGGGGTATGACGTCAATATCAGCACGCCGAAGGCGCTGGGGGATCGGATTCAGCGGGAGCTGGCGCTTTGGGGTGGGGTGGTAAAGGCGGCGAAGATTCAGGC
>NZ_JBYSZI010000124.1:0-5425 GCF_058787075.1 Cupriavidus sp. FW305-46 | reverse complement strand
ACCCCAGCAGCAGCGCCTGCCCGTCCGCCCCCACGCGAAATTCCCCATACTGCGCCTGCGCAAACCGCTCGCCCTGCCCCTCCTGGAAGAAATACGCATCGGTCGACACCTGCACCTGCGTGCCGCCCCAGCGCGAGCGGGCGACCTGGTAGCGCAGCAGCTGCTCCCCTGCCGCCAGCGGCTCGCCGCCGTGTACGCGCACAAAGCTGGCCACGCCCTGTTCATCGCGGCGGATCACGGCCACGCCGTCGCGGGGTGGCCGGTCGTCCTGCGTCTGAGCGGTGCGGATCTGGTTGCCGATGTCAAAGTTCAGCGCCATGTAGTCGCCCTGCATCAGCGAGCGCGGGTCGACCGGGGCGAGCTTGAGGTAGACGGTATCGCCGCGTGCCAGCAGGCGCTCCTTGCCGGCGATGCCGGCGGCGGCGAGTGCCAGCGTCAGGGCCCAGGCAATCAGGATCCAGCGTTTCATGCGGCCTCCTTGCCGGTGCGGGTGCGCAGCAGCCAGTAGCGGCCGGCCAGCAACAGTGCGCCGGCCGCGGCGAGCGTGGCGGACTTGGCCACAAGGGTCCAGTGCAGCGCGCTGTAGTACCAGATAAAGCCGACAGCGATGCTGGCGATGCCCAGGCCCAGCCACGGCATCGACGCGCGGCGCAGCGCCAGGCCGAGCGCGAGAACTCCTGCCACGACCGCGGGCGCGGCCGCCATCAGCGCGCCGAAGGCCGCCACGCCGGCAAGGACGGCGCCCTGCAGGGCGGGGCTGAGCGCCAGCCGGCGGCATTCGACGAGCGCGAAGCCGGCCAGCACCACTGTGGCCAGCCCGCCCGCGACCCAGTGCGCGAGCGGGATGCGTCCGGCTTCCGGGCCGCCCAGCCAGGCCAGCGGATGGCTCATGCCGGTGACGACCAGTGCGACGGCCAGCGTGAACAGCAGCGTCGCGTCGGCCAGCGGTTCCAGCAGCGTGTGGCGGCCGGCCGCGCACAGGCGTGCTTCGGCCAGCGCGAAACCCGTCACCAGCGCGCAGCCGAGCGGCACCAGCCAGCCGAGGGACCACGTCAGCAACAGCCAGTCGTCCGGCTCGCTGCCGGCCAGGACGAGATGCACGGCGCCTGCCAGCCCGATCCATGCGCCCACCGCGCACAGCAGCCGGTGCAGCCGGTTCGGGACCAGCAAGGCGAGCGCGGCCTCGAACAGTGCCAGCCCGGCCCAGAAGCCTGCGCTCTCGGTGACGCGCGTGAAGCCCAGGGCCTCGACCAGCCCGAACACGGCCATGCCCTGCCCGCTCAGGCTCACGGCCAGCGCGAATTGCCCCGCGGCAATGCCGCCGCCACGCCAGTACAGCAGCGCGGCCAGCGCGATCATGGCCAGGCCGGTCACCGCCATGGCGATGCCGTTCTCGCGCGCGGCGACGAAGACCGTGCCGACCAGGAAGAGCTGGAAGAACAAGGCACCGAGCCAGCCCGCCGCGCCCATCAGGCAGCGCACGGCCCAGGGGGTGTGGGTATGGTCGGGCCGCTCGCCCTGTACCTCGCCGCGTGCGGCGAGGTCCTGCCAGAGCCGTTGCCCGGTCTGCAGTTCGGTCGTCATGCCTGCTCCAGTTGGCCGCGCCAGGCACGCATCAGCCAGGTGGCCGCGCCGGCGGCAAGGCCGATGGTTACCAGCCCGAGCAGCAGGAAGGCGCCGAAATCGTCCTTGCCCTCGAACAGCACCTTGGCGATGCCGGCCACCGCCAGCACGATGCCGGTCAGGCAGGCCAGGCTCAGCACCACGATGTCGAAGGCACGCTGGCGGAACCACCAGACCAGGGCGGCTAGTACCACCAAGGCGAGCGCGAATGCTGCACCGTCGAAATGGCTGTCCAGCAGGCTGGCCAGCCCCAGCGAGCCGGCGTGCACGCAGGCCAGCGCGGCCAGCATGCGGCTGCCGGTCTGCCCACGGAAGCCCAGCGCCGGCGCGCGGGCGCACAGCAGCTGCCACAGCACCAGTTGCAGCACCACCGCGCCCAGCAGCGCCAGCGTGGCGGTGCGCATATGGCGGGTATCGAACAACAGCGCGAACACGCCTTCGACACCGAAGCGGATGCTGAAGTAGCGCAGCAACGCCACGTTGCCGACCACGATCACCAGCCACCAGTGCGGTGCGGCGCGCGCCGCCAGCGCCCAGGGCACCGCCAACAACGCCCATAGCGCAAACAGCTGCCAGGCGTCGGCGCCGGTCTGGTAGGTCTGCCCGATCACCGCGAGCAGCACGCCGGCGACGACCTGCGCGCCGCCCAGCGCGGCCCGGCCCGCGGTGTCGCCAGCCGGGCGCAGCCAGGCAAATGCGGCGAGCAGCGTGAGCGCGCCGGCCAGCAGGCCGAACTTGGAAAACTTGTGGAGATCCTGCCAGTTGAAGGCGAAGAACACGATCACGCCCGCGCACAGCAGCGCGGTGCCCAGCGCCATCAGCGCCGTGTCCAGCCAGCGGCGCCAGTCGGTGGCGACGGGCTCGGTGCGCGCCCACGGCGCAGGGACGCCGGCCGCGTCCAGGCGCCCCAGTGCGCGCCAGTCGGCCAGTGCCCGGCGGATGGCGCGCCGTTCGCCGGTGGCTACGGTGGGTGTGCCTTGCATGTAAGTGTCCTTACGTGCTGAGATGACGGGGACTTTAGCAAAGCGGCGCGGGGGCCGCACCTGTTCCGTGGGAGGGTGCGTTGCGGTCGCGCTCTGATCTATGCCCGGCCTGCGCGGGCCGGTATGCTGTGGTTTTTTCGTCCTGCGCCCGCTCCATGACTCTCGGAATCCTTGCCGCCATCCATGATGAAGTCGATGGCCTGGTGGCCGCCATGCGCCATGACGACAGCCGCGCCACGGTGCGTACCATCGGCATGCGCGACTACTATGCCGGCCAGCTGCTCGGGCAGCCGTGCGTGCTGGTGCTGGCGCGCATGGGCAAGGTGGCGGCGTCGGCGACCACGGTCACCCTGATCCGCGAGTTCGGCGCGACGCAGATCGTCTTCACCGGGCTGGCCGGGGGCATTGGCGCCGGCACCAATGTCGGCGACATCGTCATCGCCGACCGCACCATCCAGCATGACCTCGACGCACGTCCGTTCTTCGGCCGCCATGAAGTGCCGCTGCTGGACCGTGCCGAGTTCCCGGCCGACCCGGCGCTGACCGCCGAGCTGGAAGCCGCCGCGCGCGAATTTCTGCAGCTGGACCTGCCTGCCGAGGTGTCGCGCGAGGTGCTGGAACGATTCGGCGTAGCCGCGCCGGCGCTGCACCACGGCATGATCGCCAGCGGCGACCAGTTCATCGGCTCACCGGCGGCGGTGACGGAGTTGCGTGAGCGGCTGCCCGGATTGCTGGCGGTGGAAATGGAAGGCGCCGCGGTGGCGCAGGTCTGCCACGAATACGGCGTGCCGTATGCCGTGATGCGGACCATTTCGGACCGGGCCGACGATAGCGCCCATGTGGACTTCGCGGCATTCCTGAAGGATGTGGCCAGTCACTATTCCAGCGGCGTGCTGCGCCGGCTGCTGGCGGGAAGAGCCAAAGCCGACACTGTTCAAACGCCGGTCCGCTTCTGATCGAAGTCAAGCGGCGAGCGGATTCCCGCCGCCGCGGTCAGTTCTGTTCTTACCGCCCGCGCGGCCGCAGCGCGCCCCAGGCCCCCACCAGCAGCGCCGAGCCGGCGATCACCGCCAGCCAGCTGCTGAGCTGCCCGTCGATAAACAGGTGCAAGGCCCGGCCGCCGTAGAAAGCGCCCGCCGCACCCGCCGCACCCAGCACCAGCGCGGCCGGCAGGGTCACCACGCGCCCTGCCGGATGCAGCCGGCGCGCCGCCAGCCCCACCAGCAAACCCACGATCAAGGTGCCCAGCATCCGCTTCTCCTGTGTTGTCAGCATCACAGCCGCAAGGGCTGCGGCGTAACGATACTGCAATCCGGGGCCGCTGCCATGCCCCCGCCCGGCCCGGATGGCCCAGCACCCTGCAATTAGCGATCCCGGCGGTATAATGGCATCCGGTCCGGCCACGCTCCGGACCGTACCCGTCCCCTACAAATGCAACTGCTCGCGATCGGCATCAATCACACAACGGCACCCGTCTCGCTGCGCGAGCGGGTGGCGTTTCCGCTCGAGCAGATCAAGCCCGCGCTGGGTGCGCTGCGCTCCCACCTGTCGGGGCGCAGCGGCACCGAAGCCGCCATCCTGTCCACCTGCAACCGCACCGAGATCTACTGCGCGACCGACGTCCTGACGCCGGGCACGGATGGTTTCGAGCACACCCTGCGCTGGCTGTCGCAGCACCACAACGTTCCCGCCGGCGAACTGGCGCCGCACCTGTACGCGCTGCCGCAGTCCGAAGCCGTGCGCCATGCCTTCCGCGTGGCCAGCGGCCTGGATTCGATGGTGCTGGGCGAGACCCAGATCCTGGGCCAGCTCAAGGACGCCGTGCGCACCGCCGGCGAGGCCGGCTCGCTGGGCACGTACCTGAACCAGCTGTTCCAGCGCACCTTCGCGGTGGCCAAGGAAGTGCGCGGCCAGACCGAGATCGGCGCACATTCGGTATCGATGGCCGCGGCCGCGGTGCGGCTGGCGCAGCGGATCTTTGAAAGCGTCTCGACCCAGCGCGTGCTGTTTATCGGCGCGGGCGAGATGATCGAACTGTGCGCCACGCACTTCGCCGCGCAGCAGCCGCGCCAGATCGTGGTGGCCAACCGCACCGTCGAGCGCGGCGAAAAGCTCGCCGAGCAGCTCTCCGGCCAGGGCCTGACCGCCAACGCGATCCGCCTGACCGACCTGGGCGAGCGCCTGCATGAGTTCGATATCGTGGTGTCCTGCACCGCCAGCTCGCTGCCGATCATCGGCCTGGGCGCGGTGGAGCGCGCGGTCAAGCGCCGCAAGCACCGCCCCATCATGATGGTCGACCTGGCCGTGCCGCGCGACGTCGAGCCCGAAGTCGCGCGCCTGGACGACGTCTTCCTGTACACCGTCGACGATCTCGGCGCGATCGTGCGTGAAGGCAATGCGATGCGCCAGGCCGCGGTGGCGCAGGCCGAGGCCATCATCGAAAGCCGGGTGCAGAACTTCATGCACTGGCTGGAAACCCGCAGCGTGGTGCCGGTCATCCGCGAACTGCAGACCAGCGGCGAAGCCATCCGCCAGGCTGAACTGGAACGCGCGCGCCGCATGCTGGCACGCGGCGACGACCCCGAAGCCGTATTGGAGGCCCTCTCCGGTGCGCTGACCCGCAAGTTCCTGCATGGCCCCACCCACGCACTGAACCACACCCAGGGCGAGGACCGCGAGGCGCTGCTGCGCCTGGTGCCGGGCCTGTTCCGCCACAGCAGCCACTCCGAGCGCTAGCCGCTCTGCCCTTGCGCCGCGCGCGCCCTGCCGCGCCGGCACGCCGCCGCCCGCCCGCGGGTAGCCCCCGCCCCAGGGCCACC
>NZ_JBYSZI010000123.1:3183-5988 GCF_058787075.1 Cupriavidus sp. FW305-46 | reverse complement strand
GCCCCGATCCCCGGCCCGAACACCGCCCCCTGCGCCTGACGCTGCGCCAGCTGTCCGTCTTCGTTGCCGTGGCCCAGCATGGCAGCACCATGGCGGCGGCGCAGGCACTTGCGATGTCGCAGTCGGCCGTCAGCGCCTCGCTGGCCGAGCTTGAACGCGCGCTCGACAGCCCGCTGTTCGACCGCGTGGCCCGCCGGCTCAGCATCAACGAGACCGGACGCCAGTTTTTCCCGCGCGCGCTGTCGCTGCTGGACCAGGCCCAGGAACTGGAGCGCTTTGCCACCCAGACCGGCGTGCAGCTGCGCATCGCGGCCAGCAATACCATAGGCAGCTACATCCTGCCGCCGCTCCTGGCGGGCTTCCGCCATTCGCGCAGCGGCCCGTGCACGCTGGACCTGCGCATCGGCAATACCCGCGAGGTGCTGCAATCGTTGCTGCAGTTCGACGCCGATATCGGCCTGGTCGAAGGCGCCAGCCATGAGCGCGACCTGCGCAGCGTGCGCTGGTGCGACGACGAGATGGTGGTGGTGGTCGGCCCCTCGCATCCGCTTGCGGCCGCGCCGCATGACCTGGTGGCGCTGCGCGATGCCGAATGGATCGTGCGCGAGCCGGGCTCGGGCACGCGCGAGGTCATCGAGGAACGGCTGGTGCCGTTGCTGGGCGAGTTGCGCTTCGCGTTGGAGCTGGGCAACGCCGAAGCCATCAAGCGCGCCGTAATGAGCGGCTTCGGCGTCAGTTGCCTGTCGCTGCATGTGGTGCGCGATGAACTGGAGCGCGGCACGCTGGTGGCGATCCGCGACGGCCTGCCACGCATCGTGCGGCCGCTGCAGCTGGTGGTGCACCAGGACAAGTTCCCGACCCAAGGGCTACTGGCCTTTACCGAATACCTGCGCACCATGGCGCCGCGGATCGGCGGCTGAGCCGAACCCAGGCTACGGTCACGCCGGCTGCGGATCCGCGCTGCGATGGCGCCGCGCCGTGTACAGGTCGAGCAGGTGGAACAGCACCGGATTGAGCATGATCGACAGCAGCGCCCCAGCCAGGATCAGCGCCTGGCCGCGCTCGGGCAGGATCTTCAGGTAGACGCCGAGGCTGGCGAGAATGAACGAGAACTCGCCGATCTGCGCCAGGCTCACGGCAATGGTCATGCCGGTCTGCCCGGAATGCCCGAAGGCACGCACGATGCCCAGCGCCGCCAGCGACTTGCCCACCACGATGATAAACACCGTCGCCAGCACGCCCCACGGGTCGTTGACCAGCACCATCGGGTCGAACAGCATGCCCACGGATACGAAGAAAAGCACGGCGAAGGCATCGCGCAGCGGCAGCGACTCTTCGGCCGCACGATGACTGAACTCGGACTCCGCCAGCACCATGCCGGCAAAGAACGCGCCCAGCGCGAACGACACGCCAAAGAGCGCATAGGCGCCGTAGGCCACGCCCAGCGCCGTCGCCAGCACGCCCAGGCGGAACATCTCGCGGTTGCCGGTCCAGACGATGCGCTCCAGCATCCACGGGATAAAGCGCCGGCCGATCACCAGCATCACCGCAACGAAAGCGGCCACCTTGCCCAGCGTCGCGAAGATCGCGAGCACCACGTCACCGGTAGCCGGCGCGGCCTCGCCCGGTGTTTCGCCGGCGCCCGCCAGCAGACCTGCCATGGCCGGCAGCAGCACCAGGGCCAGCACCATCGCCAGGTCTTCCACGATCAGCCAGCCGACCGCGATGCGGCCCTGCGGCGACTCCACCAGGTCACGCTCCTGCAAGGCCTTGAGCAGCACCACGGTGCTCGCCACCGACAGCGCCAGTCCGTACACCAGCCCCTGCCCCCATGACCAGCCGAAGCCCCAGGCCACCAGCATCCCCATCAGCGTGGCGATGCCGATCTGCACCACCGCCCCCGGAATGGCGATGCGCTTGACCGCCATCAGGTCCTTGATCGAAAAGTGCAGCCCCACCCCGAACATCAGCAGGATCACGCCAAGCTCGGCCAACTCCGGCGCCAGGGCCTGGTCGGCGGTATAGCCAGGCGTGTGCGGACCGACCACGATGCCTGCGCACAGGTAGCCGATCAACGGCGGCAGGCGCAGCCGGCTGGCGATGGCGCCAAGGATAAAGGCCAGGACGATACCGCCGACGATGGTACTGATAAGCGGGGTGGCGTGATGCATGCGCGCGGGATTCCTCGTGTCAGGGGCTGAACGGCTAACCCGCTCCCAGCCCTGGCAACCGCGACAGCGCCTCCGGCGCGCACCAGCGGTCAGCGCGGGGAAGTCGCCGCAACAATTGGCAGCAGCATCGGAACGGGGAAGAACGGGAAGTGCCGCAGCGGCCCCGGACACGCCGGCGGCGCGTCACGGATCGGGGATGGCGATTGACATGCTGCCCCGCTATCCATCACGCGGAGCCCCCCGAAAAGCGTACGACAGGAGTAATGTAACATGCCCGCCACGTGCCCGAGGCGCGGAGATGGCGGACGATCCGGCGCCCGGAAAACAAAAACGGCGCCGCGAGGCGCCGTTCTGCATGCAACTGGAGGCGGAGGTCGGAATCGAACCGGCGTACACGGCTTTGCAGGCCGCTGCATAACCACTCTGCCACCCCGCCAGGTGACGTGCTGCTGGATTGTATCCGCATTCAGCCGATGCTGCCGGAGCGCAGCTTCCGGCAATGTCTTGCGGCGATTCAACCCAAACAAAAAGGGAAGCGGCGCTTCCCTTTGGGGATTGGAGCGGGAGACGAGTCTCGAACTCGCGACCTCAACCTTGGCAAGGTTGCGCTCTACCAACTGAGCTACTCCCGCAT
>NZ_JBYSZI010000123.1:0-3085 GCF_058787075.1 Cupriavidus sp. FW305-46 | reverse complement strand
CTGGAGCGGGAGACGAGTCTCGAACTCGCGACCTCAACCTTGGCAAGGTTGCGCTCTACCAACTGAGCTACTCCCGCAGGGGCACCGCTAAAATCCAACTAAGGCGTTTTATGCCGCAACACGCTGTTATCTCACAACATCTTGCGTCAAACCTACCTTATCTCGCTGCTTTCGTTTGCGTCGTCAGCAACGAGAATGAGATTATGCAAAGAACTGCTCTCGCCGTCAACACCTTTTCAAAAATTCTTTTCATTTCTGCGCGCCGGCGCGCGCCACCATCCCGCTGCGCTCGCGGATTTGCGGCCAGGCCAGCTTCATGTAATAGAACATCGACCAAAGCGTCAGCACCGCCGCCACGTAGATCATCCACGTGCCGAGCAGGTGGGCATCGAAGCCGAGCAGGCGGTCGCTGTACAGCAGCAGCGGGATCGCCACCATCTGCACCGTGGTCTTGAGCTTGCCGAGGAAGTTCACCGCCACGCTCTTGGAAGCGCCGATCTGCGCCATCCATTCACGCAGCGCCGAAATGGTGATCTCGCGCCCGATGATCACCAGCGCGATCAGGTCCGTGACCCGGCCCAGTGCCAGCAGCGAAAGCAGCGCCGCCGTCACCATCAGTTTGTCGGCGACCGGGTCCAGGAAGGCCCCGAACGACGAGGTCTGGTTCCAGCGCCGCGCAAGGAACCCGTCCAGCCAGTCCGTGACCGCGGCAATGATGAAGAACGACGCCGCCGTCAGGTTCTTGGCGTGCATCGGCAGCCACGCGTCGGGCAGGTAGAACACGCCAACCACCAGGGGAATCATGGCGACGCGAAGCCAGGTCAGCAGGATCGGGAAATTGAAGGGCATGGAACTCGGGCGGCGGGGGACGGTAACCAATCTTGCGATTGTCGCCGATTTCCGGACCAATCGACCATCACTGGCCAATTTCCCACCCCGCGGCCCCGCGCGCTCAGTGCAACTGCCGGTAGATCTCTTCGGCCAGGCCGCGTGAAATGCCCTCGACGCTGGCCAGTTCGTCGATGCTGGCGGCCATCACGCCGCGCAGCCCCCCGAAGCGGGTCAGCAGCTTCTGGCGCCGGCGCGCGCCGATGCCCTCGATCTCTTCCAGGCGCGAGGTGGTGCGCGTCTTGGCGCGGCGCGCGCGCATGCCGGTGATGGCAAAGCGGTGCGCCTCGTCGCGGATCTGCGCCACCAGCATCAGCGCGGCGCTGCCCTGCCCCAGTTCCAGCGACGGGCGGCCATCGGCGAACACCAGCGTCTCTAGGCCGACCTTGCGGCCCTCGCCCTTGGCCACGCCGACCAGCAGGCCGATATCCAGCCCGAGCTCTTCGAACACCTGCCGCGCCACCTCGACCTGTCCCTTGCCGCCGTCGATCAGCACGATCTGCGGCACCTGCGCCGCGGCTTCGCTGCCGGCCTCCATGCCGCCGTCTTCCTGGATCTGCTCGACCAGCTTCTGGTAGCGCCGCGTCAGCACCTGGCGCATGGCCGCGTAGTCATCGCCGGGAATGATGTCCTGGATGTTGTAGCGGCGGTATTCGCTGTTCTGCATGTCGTGGTGGTGGTACACCACGCACGATGCCTGGGTGGCCTCGCCGGCGGTATGGCTGATGTCGAAGCATTCCACGCGCAGCAGCGCCAGGTCTTCCAGGTCCAGCCCGATGGTTTCGGCCAGCGCGCGCGTGCGTGCCTCCTGGCTGCCCTGCTCGGCCAGCCGGCGCGACAGCGCCAGCGCCGCGCCCTGCTGCGCCATCTCCAGCCAGACCTTGCGCTGGCCCTGCGGCTGGCGCACCAGAGTGACCTTGCGCCCGGCGTGCAGCGTCAGCGCCTCGAGCACCGTGGCATCGTCCGGCGCATGGCTGACGACGATGATGGGCGGCGCCGGCTGCTCCAGGTAGTGCTGCACCATGAAGGCCGACAGCACCCGGGTGGCGATGCGGTCGACGGTCAGCGGCGGCGCGGCGGCGGCGCTGTCATCGTCGCGCTCATCGGCATCCTCGACGATCATCGCCGCTTCGTCGGCATGGGCCGGGAAGTAGGCCTTGTCGCCCAGATGGCGGCTGCCGCGCACCATGGCCAGGTTGACGCAGGCACGCCCGCCCTCCACGGCGACGGCCAGCACGTCGATGTCGCGCGCCTGCCCGCCCACCTCTTCCACCGCCTGGCGCTTGAGCACGGTCGACAGCGCCGCGATCTGGTCGCGCACGGCCGCGGCCTGCTCGAACTCCAGCCGCTCGGCATGCTGTTCCATCTTGCCCTGCAGGCCTTCCAGCACCTCGGTCTGGCGGCCTTGCAGGAAGCGCGCCGCGTTGGCGACATCGCGCGCATAGTCCTCTTCGCTGATGGCGTTGACGCACGGCCCGGTGCAGCGATGGATCTGGTGCAGCAGGCACGGCCGCGTGCGGTTGTTGAAGACGGTGTCCTCGCAGGTGCGCAGCTGGAACACCTTCTGCAGGATCTGCATGCTCTCGCGCACCGCATAGGCGCTAGGGAACGGCCCGAAGTACTGGTGCTTGCGGTCGGTGGCGCCGCGGTAGTACGCCATGCGCGGGAAGCGGTGCCCGGTCAGCTTCAGGAACGGGTACGACTTGTCATCGCGGAACAGGATGTTGTAGCGCGGCGCCAGCGCCTTGATCAGGTTGTTCTCGAGCAGCAGCGCCTCGGCCTCGGTGCGCACCACCGTGGTATCGATGCGGGCAATGCGCGCCACCATCATCGCAATACGCGGCGACAACTGGGTCTTGTTGAAGTAGCTCGACACCCGCTTCTTCAGGTCGCGCGCCTTGCCCACGTACAGCACATTGCCGGCCGCGTCGAAATAGCGGTACACGCCCGGCAGGCCGGGCAGGCGGGAAATGACCGGGCGCGGGTCGAACGGCTCCGGCGGCGCTTCAGCAGCCGCCTCGGCAGTCACCTCGGCTGGCCGGGCGGCCGCCGCTTCGGCCGGAACTTCGTCGGCGGGATTTGGGGAATCGGGTTGCTGGTCGGACATTGGGGACGGTGACCGCTACACGGCCTGCGCGCATCAAAACGGCATGGCCTCTAAAATCGCAAGTTTAGAGCAATTCAGCGCGCCCCCGCC
>NZ_JBYSZI010000122.1:0-6233 GCF_058787075.1 Cupriavidus sp. FW305-46 | reverse complement strand
GCCACCGCCACCGCCACCGCGCCAGCCGGCACCACGCTGCGCGAAGTCGTGGTCACCGCCAACCCGCTCGGCAGCGACCTCAACGACATGGTGGCGCCAGTATCGACGCTCGGCGGCGACGCCCTGGCCGTGCGCCAGGGCAGCACGCTGGGCGACACGCTCGACAAACTGCCCGGGGTCTCGTCCAGCTACTTCGGCCCCAATGCCAGCCGGCCGGTGATCCGCGGCCTGGACGGCGACCGCATCAAGGTGCTGCAGAACGGCGGCACCACCGTCGACGCCTCCACGCTGTCCTACGACCACGCCGTGCCGGTGGACCCGCTCGTGGCCGAGCGCATCGAGGTCGTGCGCGGCCCGGCGGCGCTGATGTACGGCGGCAACGCCATCGGCGGCGTGGTCAACGTGATCGACAACCGGATTCCGAAGGAGCCGATCGAAGGCATCGGCGGCGCGGTCGATGCCAGCGCCACCGCGGGCGGCGACCAGGCGCGCAACGCCAGCGCGCTGATCGAGGCCGGCAACGGCAAGTTCGCCGTCCACGCCGACGCCTTCGCGCGCAAGACCAGCGACCTGCGCATCCCCGGCTACGCCCGCAGCGACCGTCTGCGCACCGCCGATCCACTGCCCGAAGGCGAGACCGAAGCCTATGGCCGCCTGCCCAACACCAGCGCGCAGCAGGAAGGCGGCGCGATGGGCGGCTCCTACACCTGGGCCGATGGCTTCGTCGGCGCCAACTACAGCGCCTACCGCAATGAGTACGGCACGCCCGCCGAGGACGACGTGCGGCTGAAGATGCGGCAGGACCGCTTTGCGCTGGAAGGCGAGGCACGCAACCTGGCCGGCAACACCGCCGGCTGGCTCGAATCGGTCAAGGGCAAGTTCGGCTACACCGACTACGAACACAAGGAGATCGAGGGCGGCGAGACCGGCACGATCTTCAAGAACCGCGGCTGGGATGCGCGCCTGGAGGCCAGGCACGCAAAGATCGGCAACATGACGGGCGTGATCGGCACGCAGTTCGGCCATACCGACTTCTCGGCACTGGGCGAAGAGGCATTCGTGCCGAGCACCAATACGGATAACGCCGCGCTGTTCGTGTTCGAGGAACTGCCGCTGACCGCTTCCGGCGACCTCAAGCTGAACCTGGGCGGGCGCCTGGACCACAGCAGCATCAAGGCCAGCGCCAACGGCAACGACCGCTTTACCGATGCCAGCCGCAGCTTCAACGCCACCAGCGCGTCGGCCGGCCTGCTCTACAAGGTCAACCCGCTGTGGTCGCTGACCAGCAACCTGTCATACACCGAGCGCGCGCCGACCTTCTACGAGCTGTATGCCAACGGCCCCCACGTGGCCACCGGCGCGTGGGAGCTGGGCGATCCCAATGCCAACAAGGAACGGGCCACCTCTATCGACCTGGGCGTGCGCTTCAAGTCCGGCGCGCACAGCGCCGCCGTGTCGGGCTACTACAGCCGCTTCGCCAACTACCTGGCGCTGAACGCCACCGGCCGCACGCGTGACGAGGCGGGCGACGTGGTCGCCGCCGGCAGCCCGGACGCGCTGCCGGAGTTCCAGTACCTGGGTGTGCCGGCCACGCTGTACGGCTTCGAGGTGGAAGGCAAGACGCGCTTGCTGCAGAAAATGCTGACCACCAGCGACACGCTGGACTTCGAGGCCCGCGCCGACTACGTGCGCGGCGAGAACCGCGATACCGGCGAACCGCTGCCGCGGCTGGCACCGCTGCGCCTGGGCGGTGCACTGGTGTATGGCGCGGGCCCGTGGGGCGCGCGCGTCGACGTGACCTACGCCGCAAAGCAGACCCGCGTGCCGACCAACGACACGCCGACCGATGCCTATACGCTGCTGAGCCTGGCGCTGACCTACAAGTTCAAGGTGTCGGGCACGCAGACGCTGGTGTACCTGCGCGGCGACAACCTGACCAACCAGGATGCGCGCAACTCGGCGTCGATCCTGCGGGACATCGCGCCGCTGGCCGGGCGCAGTGTGAAGGTGGGGTTCAGGACGTCATTCTGAGGATGCAGGCAGGCGTGGTGAATCAATCCCGATTCACCACCCACGCCCCCTCCACCGCCAGCGCCTTCACTCCCGCCAGCGCGCGCACCGTCTGCGCGCAGATCTCGGCCATCTCCAGCCCCGGCATGAAGCGCTGGCGGATGCGCACCATCAGCGGCGCGGCTTCCATCCATGCCACCAGCGCGTCCTGGGCCATGCACTGCTGCTCCAGCAACTTGAACTTCACCAGCACCTTGACCGCATGGCTGGCATTGCGCGCCGGGTCGGCGCTCAGGTAGGCCAGGCGCCCCTGAGCGCGTTCGACCGCCGCCGCCACATCGGTAAACATCCGGCCGTGGCCCGGGATCACCAGCCGCGCGTCCAGTTGCGCGATCCGTTCCAGCACCGCCGCCTGCTCGGCGAAGCCGCTCTCGCCATCCAGCTCGGGGAAGATCACGCCGAAGCCGTTCTCCCACAGCGCATCGCCGGAAACCAGGATGCGCTCGGCCGGCGCGAACAGCATCACCGCATGCGGGTCATGGCCGGGGGCGGCCACGACTTGCCAGTCGATGCCGCCCAGGCGCAGCGTGTCGCCGTCGTTCAGCACGCTGTCGAAGGTGAAACGGTCGCACTGCTGGCCGGTGGCCTTGTAGCTGAGCGCTTCCGTATCCCACGCGGCAACGGCTGCGGCCTCGGCCGCGGGGATCGCGGTGCGCGGCTGCCAGCGTGCCTGCAGCGCGGCATTGCCGCCGCAGTGGTCGGAGTGGAGATGGGTATTGATCACGCGTGCGAGCGGCCGGCCCTGCAAGGCGGCCGCCACCAGCGCCACCGTCTGCGGCGCGTGGGTGACGTAGCCGGTATCGACCAGCACCGTATCGTCGCCCTCAACGAACAGGATATTGTTTGCCGACAGCCAGCCGCGCTCGAACACGCGCATGGTGGCCGGCAACTGCGGGACCGGGCGTTCGCTCAAGGGGATGTCTCCTCGCCTGCCAGCCATGCGGCGCGCTGCGGCAGCTGCGCCCAGATGCGGCGCTTGTCTTCATCGCCGGCGGACGACCAGCCGGCAATTTCTTCGATGGTGCGCAGGCAGCCCGCGCAGTAGCCGGTGGCCGGATCCATGCGGCAGACGTTGCGGCATGGCGACGGCACCGGCGAGGCCCGCTGCGCGGCGTCGGCCTGAGCGGCCAGCTCGGCAGGTGTGAGGGCCATGGCGTTGCGCTCGCTCGCCACTCAGCCCGCCGCGCGCGCGGCCTTGGCCGCCACTTTTTCGTTGAAGCGGCCGGCGTCGATCAGGTGGCGCTCATGCACGCCCTCGGAGATCTTGTCCTCGCCGTCCCAGGCGCTCAGCTGGAAGCGCAGGCGGCGCCCGTCCACCTCGACCAGTTCGCCCTTGACCATGACCGTCATGCCCGGCGGCGTCGGCGCCAGGTGCGAGAAGCTGACCAGCGTGCCGAGCGACTGCTCGCGCGGCCAGTCCAGGTGCTCGCGCAGCATCTGCAGGCAGGCGCATTCCATGATGCCGACCATATAGCCGGTGGCCAGCACGTCGGGCATCTCGGGGCAGCCCGGGATATCGTCGTACAGGCGCGGCACGGTGGCCTTGGGCGGCACCGTGTATTGCCAGCTGAAGGTCAGGCCGGGGCGCAGGTCGGGACTCATGCCACCGAGCCTGCCGCGACGTCGGCCACTTCGGCGCCCGTCATCTGCTGCAACTGGTGCGGCGTCAGGTTGAAGACCGCATGGGGATGCCCCGCCGCGGCCCACAAGCTGTCATAGCGGAACAGGTCCTGGTCCAGCAGCATCACCGGCGCCACCGCATGGCCGATCGGGCAGACGCCGCCGATGGCGTAGCCGGTCTTCTCGCGCACGAAGCGCGCGTCGGCCTTGCCCAGCGCGCCTACGCGCGCGGCCACCTTGGCCTCGTCGACGCGGTTGCTGCCGCTGGCGATCACCAGCACCGGCGCGTCGTCGGCCACGCGCCGGAAGATGATGGACTTGGCGATCTCGGCCACGCTGCAGCCCAGCCCCGCCGCGGCCTCGGCCGAGGTCTTGCCGGTGGCCGGCAGCATCACCACGGGCCGGTCATGGCCAAGCCCGGCCAGCAGGTCGGCCACGCGCTGCGCGGACTCGGGCAGCGCTTCGTCATTCACCGTCATGCGTACTTCTCCTTGTTCTGTGGCCCGCGCCTGATCCGCACTTACGCGCAGGCAGGCGCCGCATCGCTGGCGGCGGCCCACTTGGTCAGCAAGGCACGGCCCACGCGCGAGCTGTTGGCGCGGCCGATTGCCTGCGAGATATAGTCGCCGGTGCGCACCACCGCTTCCAGGTCGATGCCGGTGTGGATGCCCATGCCGTGCAGCATGTACAGCACATCCTCGGTCGCCACGTTGCCGGTCGCGCCCTTGGCGTACGGGCATCCGCCCAGCCCCGCCACCGACGCATGGAAGATCGAGATGCCCACTTCCAGGCTGGCCAGGATATTGGACAGCGCCTGCCCGTAGGTATCGTGGAAATGGCCCGACAGGCGGTCCAGCGCAAACTCCGCCGCCGCGGCGCGCATCACTTCCTGCACGCGCACGGGGGTGCCCACGCCGATGGTGTCGGCAATGTCGATCTCGTCGCAGCCCAGTTCGCGCATGCGCCGCACCACGTCGACCACCGCGTGCACCGGTACTTCGCCCTGGTACGGGCAGCCCAGCGCGCACGAGATGCTGCCGCGCAGGCGCACGCCCTTCTCCTTGGCTGCCGCTGCCACCGGCGCAAAGCGCGCGATCGACTCGGCGATCGAGCAGTTGATGTTCTTCTGCGAGAACGCCTCGCTGGCGGCGCCGAAGATCACGACCTCGTCGGCACCGGCCTCGATCGCGCCTTCAAACCCCTTCATGTTCGGCGTCAGCGCCGAAAACAGTGTGCCGGGCCGGCGCTGGATGCGCGCCATCACGTCGGCACCGTCGGCCATCTGCGGCACCCACTTGGGCGACACGAACGACGCGGCCTCGATATTGACGAAGCCGGCATCGGTCAGCTGGTTGATCAGCGCGACCTTGACCTCGGTCGGCACCATCGCCTTCTCGTTCTGCAGGCCGTCGCGCGGACCGACTTCAACGATCTTCACGTAGTTCGGCATGGTCATGGCTGTCTCCTGTCTTTGATTCGTATTGGTCGGGCGCTCAGTAGCCCCGCTGCACGTCGACCACGCCCGCGATCGGCTGGCCCGCGCGCAGCGCGCGGATCTTGCCGGCGATCTGCGCGATGCTGTCTTCGCGCAACGTGAGCGCCGAGATATGCGGCGTGACGGTGATGCGCGGCTCCTGCCAGAACGGGTGCTCGGCAGGCAGCGGCTCGGTGCGGAACACGTCGAGCGTGGCACCCGCAACCTGCCCCGACTGCACCGCGGCAAGCAGGTCTTCCTCGACCAGGTGCTGCCCGCGCGCGACGTTGATCACATACGCGCCCTGCGCCAGCCGCGCGAACAGCCCCGCGTTGAGGATGTTCTCGGTCTGCGGTGTCAGCGGCAGCACATTGACCAGCACGCGCAGGCCATCGAGGAACGGCGCCTGCCCGGCATCGCCGTAGAAGCCACTCACGCCTTCGATGGCGCGCGCGGTGCGGCTCCAGCCTCGCACCGGGAAGCTGAAGCCCGCCAGCGTGCGGGCGATATGCGTGCCGAGCGTGCCCACCCCCATCACGCCGACGGTGAAGTCCGCGCGGCGATGCGGCTTCAGGAATTTCCAGTTGCCGGCGCGCTGCTGGGCCTCGTAGGCGTCCATCTTGCGGAAATAGCGCAGCACGGCGTGGGTGACGTACTCGGCCATCTGCGCGGCCATGCCGGCATCGTCGAGCCGCACGATCGGCACGCCCGCGGGCAAGGCGTCAGGGGCTTCATCGCGCAGGCGCAGGATGCCGTCGACGCCGGCGCCCAGGTTGAACACCGCCTTCAGGTCGGTACGGCCACGCAGCATCTCCACCGGCGGGCGCCAGACCACGGCGTAGTCGGCCGGTTCGCCACGGCTGTCCTCCCACGTCACGCATTGCGCTTCGGGCAGTGCCTCGGCGAAGCCTGCGATCCAGGGGTCGTAGCGGCCATCGGGGACGTACAACTGCAACTTCATTTTGTCTCCAGGGGAATTCTGGTGGGGTTAAAGGCGTATTTTGGCAGAGGAACGGGCTTGGGGTTGGTTGGGGCAACGGTAACCGCGCCCCTGCCCCCTGTCGCGCTT
>NZ_JBYSZI010000121.1:0-6297 GCF_058787075.1 Cupriavidus sp. FW305-46 | reverse complement strand
CCGCCGCCGTAGTACGGGGGCACCTGGGCCACGTCCAGGCGAGTCAGGAACGTCCTCTCGGTGACACGGCCAAGCTTGATGGTGGCGTTCACCGGCGTGACCTGCGGCGGCTGCGGCGTGCTGCTGCAGGCAGCCAGCACCGGCAGCAGGCCGCACAGGGTAAGGAGGGCAAGCGGTTTCATGGCGAGATCAGGCCGGTCTTGAGCCGGCCAAGCAGTCGGAACAGGGCGCGCCGGTCGGTCTCGGCCAGGCCGGAGAACAGTTGCCCGATCCAGTCCTCATGCGCGCGCGCCATGCGCGAGAACGCGGCGCGCCCGGCCGGGGTCAGGCGGATCAGGTAGGCCCGGCGGTCAGCGGGCAGGGCCTCGCGCGAGACCAGGCCTTCCTGCTGCAGCTGGTCGGTGATGCCGGTGACGTTGCCGCCGGTCACCATCATGCGGCGCGACAGCTCGCCCATCTTCAGGCCTTCCGGATGGCGGTCGAGCTGTGCCATCAGGTCGAAGCGCGGCAGCGTGCAGGCAAAATCCTGGCGCAGCCGCGAACGGATATCGCCCTCGATCAGGGTGGTGCAGGTCAACAGCCGCAACCACAGCCGCAGGGCTTCGTGCTCGGTCTGGTCGGCACGGGTTTCAAGGTCGACCGGCGCGCTTTCGGCGCCGGCGGCAGGGGAGGGGTTTGGCATCTTCAGTGCATCGGTGCGCAGGTGTGCGGCCGCAGCCGCCAGGGGCCGCCCACGAGGCGGGCAGCCAACATTTGATGCCTCAAGTATATGCGCGATACGCGCCGCCGCCCTGCCGGCGATCAAATCGGCGTCAATCCACCTTGGCGCCGGAATCCTTGACCACCTTGGCCCACTTGGCGGTCTCGGCGCGGATGAATGTGGCGAACTGCTCCGGCGTATTGCCGACAGGCTCGGCGCCCTGCGCCTGCAGGCGTTCGCGCACGGCCGGGGCGTTCAGCGCCTTGGCCACTTCCTGCTGGATGCGGTGGATGACGTCAGGCGGCGTGCCGGCCGGCGCCAGCATGCCGAACCAGGAGCTGGCTTCATACTGCGGCAGGCCCGCGGCCTGGGCGATGGTCGGCACGCCCGGCAACGCCGGCGACGGCCTGGCGCTGGTCACCGCCAGCGCCTTGAGCTTGCCGCTCTTGATCAGCGCCATCGACGACGGCAGGTTGTCGAACATCACCTGCATGGTGCCCCCGGCCAGGTCCGTCAGCGCCGGCCCGCTGCCCTTGTACGGGAAGTGGACCATATAGGTCCTGGTCTGCGTCTTGAACAGCTCCCCGGCCAGGTGGATCGAGGTGCCGTTGCCGCTGGAGGCCATGTTGATCTTGCCGGGGTTGGCGCGCGCGTAAGTGATCAGGTCTTTGACGCTGTCGATCTTGTTCTGCTGTGCAAACGCCGGGTTCAGCACCAGCACGTTGGGCACGGCCGCCACCTCGGTGATCGGGGCGAAGTCCTTGATCGGATCGAACGGCAGCTTGCCGTACAGCGACTGGTTGATGCCATGGGTGCCCACGGTGCCCATCAGCAGCGTGTAGCCGTCCGGCGCGGCCTTGGCGACGATGTCCGCGCCGATATTGCCGCCGGCACCGGGCTTGTTGTCGACCACCACGTTCCAGCCCGGCAGCCTGGCCAGCTCTGCGGCCACCGCGCGGGCCAGGATGTCGGTGGTGCCGCCGGCGGCAAAGGGCACCACCAGCCGGATCGGCTTGGCCGGGTACGGGTCGGCGGCCAGCGCCGGCTGGCTGGCGAACGCGGCAAGGCTGGCGGACAGCAGCAGCGCGACGACGCGCCGGCGAGTGGGTTGCATGGGCGGTCTCCTGGTGTGGCCCGCTCCCGGTGTCCTGGGGGCGGCTATGGTCAGTGCATTCTAGTCGGCACCCGCAGTGGCGCCGATGAGGTAATGCCCTATGGGGCCGCAGCGCCGCGCCAATGGAAAAAGGCACCCGAAGGTGCCTTTCAATCTCAGTCTTGCGACTGGCGATCAGAACTTGTGGCGGATGCCGATGGCGGCGCCAATCATCTTGTCTTCGCCGGTACCCAGGAAGTAACCATTGGCGAAGCTGATTGCCGAGGTGTCGAAGTTCAGGCCGGCGTTCTTCGAGAAAGCCGTGGTCAGGTACACGTCGGTGCGCTTGGACAGGTTGTAGTCGGCCACGAACGAGATCTGCCAGGGGTTCTTGATGTTGTTGGTGGTGTTGACGGTGGCAGCGGCCGGGTTGAAGTTCTTGACGTCGTCGTAGTAGTACGCGAGCGTCAGGCCCAGTGCCGGCGTGACCTGGTAGTTGGCGCCGACCCAGTAGTAGTTGTCCTTCAGGATCGTATTGTCGTTCACATGCTTGCTCATGCCCCAGCGATAGCCAGCCATCAGCTTGGCCGGACCGAAGGCATAGCTGGCAGCGACTGCGGCCTTCTTGAATTCGCCGGTGCCGCCGGCGGCGTTCAGGGTCGGGTTGTACTGGTCATAGGCGCCGCTGATGCCGAACGGGCCGGCTGCCCACGACACGCCGGCACCGTAGCCGGTGTCGCGGCGGAACTGGCCGGCGACTTCGCCACCGCCTGCAACGCCGTTGCCGAACGACCAGTGCGCGACCGCGGTCACCGGGCCGAACTTGCCGGTGTACTTGGCAGTGTTGTCCGAGCGGAAGTTCAGGCCCAGTTGAGCGACCACCGGCTCGTACTGGGTGGCATAGCCGGTCGGCGAGAAGTTGGCCATCATGTCGAACAGCGAGGTGTACTGGCGACCGAAGGTCACGCGGCCCACCTGGGCGCTTTCCAGGCCGACATAAGCCTGACGACCGAACAGGCGGCCGCCTTGCTGCGAGCGCCCGTCATCCAGGCCGAAACCGCTTTCCATCACAAACAGTGCCTTCAGGCCGCTGCCCAGGTCCTCAACGCCGCGCAGACCCCAACGCGAACCGGACAGGCCGCCGGACGACATGCGGAAGAGGTTCTCCGACGGGCCGGTCGCAAATCCGTTGGCCGCCGACGGCGTGACGCTCGACATATTGCTCACGTACTCGATGTTGGCATCCACCACACCGTAGAGCGTGACGCTCGATTGGGCCTGCGCCGCCCCAGCAAATGCGCCAAGCGCTGCCAGCGCCAGAAGCGATTTCTTCATGCTCGTTGATCTCCACTGTAAGAATTATTGGTGACGGCCCGGGAGAACCTCCTGTTGGTCTCCATCCCCCGTGCGTCAAACTTCCTTGGAAGTTGCGAAGTACTGTAACAAACAACCCTTAATTCACTACTCAGGCCAATCCCCCTTGTCTTCTTTTAACAACTCAGGGTTTCTGAGTAGCCGGGCGCATCAATGCAAGGCGGGATGCGGGTTGGCGCCGATTAGAGGCAAGCTACAATGCGGGTAATCCCGATGGCCCCCTGCGCGTACCGCAGCCGCAGCTGCGCACCCCACGATCGCTGGGACTGCCGGGAACGAAGACCAACTGCCTCTGCGACATGGACACCCTGATCAAAGAATTCGACGTGGCATTGCGCGCCATTGCCGGCGCTACGCGCACCGCGCGCGCCAACCCGGCCGACCGGTTGGCGCCGGACACCGAACAGATGAGCGCCGATGAACGCCGCCACGTGGCCGGGCTGATGCGCATCAACCATGTCGGCGAGGTCTGCGCGCAGGCCCTGTACCAGGCCCAGAAGCTCACCGCGCACGACGGCGCGGTGCGCGCGCAGATGGATGCCGCGGCGCGCGAAGAGGAAGACCACCTGGCCTGGTGCGCCGAGCGCCTGCGCGAGCTGGGCTCGCGCCCGAGCCTGCTCAACCCGTTGTGGTACGCCGGCGCCTTCGCCATCGGCTGGATGGCCGGCCGCGCCGGCGACCGCGTCAGCCTGGGCTTTGTCGCCGAGACCGAGCGCCAGGTCGAGCACCACCTGGGCGGGCACCTGGACCGCCTGCCCGAGGCCGACGGCCGCTCGCGCGCCATCCTCGAGCAGATGCGCGACGATGAGATCCGCCACGGCGATGCCGCGCGCGATGCCGGCGGGATCCCGTTGCCCGCCCCGGTGCGGGCGCTGATGCGCGGCGCCTCGCGCGTGATGACCACCGCCGCCTACCGGATCTGAGCCGGCCCTGCCTGCCCCCCGCCGGCCCTGGTTCCGGCGGGGCTGGCGGGCAATTGTTGTATCCTTCCTTCGCGCGACGGGGCAGGTCTTTCCCGTGCCGCCGGCAGTTCCTCCGCAAGTGGTTCTCAGGTGGTTTCTCGGCTTTCCTCCCTAAGATCTTCATTTCATTAAGGATTCACTTTTTCGGTGCGTGAGGTGTGCGCGCTAAGTCATTGTTCTGATTCAAAAAAACTCGTTTGCTGCCCTGCAACCAGCCTTGACCCGCCATATCGCTTCCTCTAAAGTGGGAAATAGTGTGAGGAAGTGTATTTTTGTGTGAAATTGGGCCCCGGCCGTGGGATGATGTCGCCATAGTCGGAACAGAAGGGATTCACGCGCATGCTGGCCGACTACCGGCCGGCATGGACCGGGAGCAAGCTTGTTTCAGGGAGCATCGGCACTCTCGCTGGATGCCAAGGGGCGGATGTCCATTCCGTCCCGGCACCGCGAGGCGCTGCAACAGCAGGCCGAGGGCCGGGTGACGCTGACCAAGCACCCGGATGGCTGCCTGTTGCTGTTTCCCCGGCCCGAGTGGGAAACCTTCCGCACGCGCATTGCAGCGCTGCCGATGGATGCGCACTGGTGGAAGCGCATCTTCCTGGGCAACGCCGCCGACGTGGAAATGGACGGCGCGGGCCGGGTGCTGATCGCCCCGGAGCTGCGCAGTGCCGCCATGCTCGACAAAGAAGTCATGCTGCTCGGCATGGGCAGCCATTTCGAAGTGTGGGATGCCGCGACCTACGCCGCCAAGGAACAGCAGGCGATGGCGCAGGGCATGCCCGAAGCATTGAAGAATTTCTCTTTCTGACGAGGTCATGAGTCCAACCGGAACGCCGGCAACCCCCGCCCTGCGCCATCGCACCGTGCTGCTGGACGAGGCCGTCGACGCCTTGGTCTGGCGGCCCGACGGGGTCTACGTCGACGGCACCTTCGGCAGGGGAGGGCACAGCCGGGCGGTGCTGGCCCGGCTGGGGCCAGACGGGGCCCTGGTTGCGTTCGACAAGGACCCAGCAGCAATCGCAGAAGCGGGCACCATCAAGGATGCCCGCTTCTCCATTGAGCACGCGAGCTTTGCGGCCATGGCCGAGCGCCTGTCGGGGCGCGGCCACGTCGCCGGCGTGCTGCTCGACCTGGGGATCAGCTCGCCCCAGATCGACGAGGCGGCGAGGGGGTTTTCCTTTCGTTTCGAGGGCCCGCTGGACATGCGCATGGACACCACGCGCGGCATCACTGCCGCGCAGTGGCTGGCGCAGGCGGATGAGCAGGACATTGCCAGGGTGATACGAGACTATGGGGAAGAACGGTTTGCTGTACAGATTGCAAAGGCGATTGTTGCTCGCCGGAGCGAACCCGGCGATGGCGGACCCATCGCCACTACTGCCGACCTTGCCGCGCTCGTGGCGAAAGCCGTCAAAACACGCGAGAAGGGTCAGGACCCTGCGACCCGCACCTTTCAGGCTCTACGGATTCACGTCAATCAAGAGCTTGAGGACCTCGAAAGAGGGCTGAAGGCGGCGTATGAACTGCTGCAGGTCGGAGGGCGCCTGGTGGTGATCAGCTTCCACTCGCTGGAGGACCGCATCGTCAAGCGGTTCATGGCGGCGCACGCCCGTCCCCAGCAGGATGCCGACCCGGCGCTGCGCCGCGCGCCGCTGCGCGCGGCCGACCTGCCGCAACCGACGCTGCGCCTGCTCGGCCGCTACAAGCCGGGCACTGAAGAGGTGGCCGCCAACCCGCGCGCGCGCTCGGCCGTGATGCGCGTGGCCGAGAAGCTGGCCCCTGCCGCGACCCCTGCGGGCGGAGGCGCACGCGCATGAACCGCCTGACCTTCTTCCTGCTCGCCGCGCTGATCCTGTGCGCGCTGTCGCTGGTGAGCGCGCAGCACCAGGCGCGCACGCTGTTCGTCGCGCTGGAGCGGGCCCAGGCTGAAGAGAAGCAGCTCGATATCGACTGGTCGCGCCTGCAGTACCAGCAGAGCGCGCTGGGCAAGAGCGCGCGCATCGCCGACGCGGCGCGCGCGCAGCTGAAGATGGCGCCGGTCAACCCCGGCAAGACCCAGTACCTGTCCGGCATCGTGCTGCCGCCGCCTGCCGAGGCGGCGTCGGCCAGTGCCGCGGAGGCGCGCCGATGAGCATGGCCCGTCCCAACCCCCCCCCCCCGGCCCCCCA
>NZ_JBYSZI010000120.1:0-6811 GCF_058787075.1 Cupriavidus sp. FW305-46 | reverse complement strand
CCCCCGCACCCCACGAACTGAAGGAAACCATTGATGGCAGCCGATCCCGCCACTATCGAGGCGATGCTGCGCGAAGCGCTCGCCCCCAGCCACCTGGCCGTGCGCGACGACAGCGCGCTGCACGCCGGACATGCCGGCGCCGCATCGGGCGGCGGACATTACGACGTGACAATCGTCAGCGAGCGCTTTACGGGTCACAGCCGGGTTGCGCGACACCGCATGGTGTATGATGCGCTGCGCGGTCTGTTCCCCGCGCAGATCCACGCACTTGCCGTGACTGCGTTCACCGACCAAGAGTACCAATCCCGCGCATCATCACGCGATTCTTCCAGCAACTCTCAGACCTGATTCCATGAAGACCACCGTCCTCTCGTTCAGCCTGGCGGCTGTGCTTGCTGCCGGCAGCCTGCCGGCCATCGCCCAGAATGCCGCCGTCGTGAATGGCAAGGCCATTTCGTCGGCAAAGCTGGACAAGTTGATCGCCGGCACCGGCCAGCCCGACAACCCGGAGCTGCGCTCGCGCGCGCGCAACATGCTGATCGACCGCGAACTGCTCGTGCAGGAAGCCAACAAGCGCGGCCTGACCCAGCGCGACGACGTGCAGGAACAACTGGAACAGGCCCGCCTGAACGTGCTGGCCGGCGCCGTGTTCGAAGACTACGTGAAGACCCACGGCGCCAGCGACGCCGAGTTGCGCAAGCAGTACGACAAGATCAAGTCGCAGTTCGGCAACGGCAAGGAATACCACGCCCGCCACATCCTGGTGGAAAAGGAAGCCGACGCCAAGGCGATCATCGCCAAGATCAAGGGCGGCGCCAAGTTCGAGGACATGGCCAAGGCCTCGTCCAAGGACCCGGGCTCGGCAGCCAACGGCGGCGACCTGGACTGGGCCAACAGCAGCAGCTACGTGCCTGAGTTCTCGGCTGCCATGACCGGCCTGAAAAAGGGCCAGCTGACCGATACCCCGGTCAAGACCCAGTTCGGCTGGCATATCATCGAACTGGTCGACGTGCGCGACGCCAAGATCCCGTCGTTCGAAGAGGTCAAGCCGCAGCTCACGCAGATGCTGATGGGGGACCAGAACTGGCAGCGCGAGCAGTTCCAGGCCATGATGAAGTCACTCAAGGACAAGGCCAAGATCCAGTAAGGCACGGTCCGGTCGCCCCCGCCGGTCCTGCAAGATTCAAGGATGCAGCGCGTGGAGTCGACTGGCCGCTACTGGCAACTCTGGCATCTCTCATCCCGGGGCATGTGCTATTGCGCACTGGCCTGGGTGACCCTGGATGGCGCCGCCCCTGGCTGGCGCCAGCTCCACCCCTATCTCCCGTTACGTGACCGTTACGCGCCCGAGAAGATCCTGCACGCCGTGGTGGCGTACAAGGAGGCTCGCGGCGAGATCAGGCCGCCCCCTGGTTTTGAAGCCGGGCGGATGCTGACTTATGCCTATGCGTCGTGGAGTTCACGCCTGCTCCCTCCGCTTGCCGGCTGAACCAGCCTTCACTGGCGCAGGTCGTAGCGCCACCCGGTTTCGTCGAGCTGCCTGATACTGTCACCAGTCCGACCAGCGCGTCCAGCATCTTGCTGCCCGTTTCCGCGCTGGCCCAGGTCGGGTATGGCCGTCGCCATTTGGGCTTTGGCCGCTTGCATCGCCGAAAAACTAAAAAGCCACCGGCGCTGCCGGTGGCTCTGGGTGCGTTCCTGACAAAGGATGACCAACTGGGTACTCCCTCTCCCGCACGCGGGAGAGGGAGAAAACAGCGGGCGACGCAAACCTGCAGCTGATGCTTACCCCACCCACTTCCGCGCATTCCGGAACATCCGCATCCACGGGCTGCCACCATCGGCAACCTGTTTCCACGCGTCCGGCGCCCAGCTCATCGTCGCGGCGCGGAATACACGCTCCGGGTGCGGCATCAGCACGGTGAAACGGCCATCGACGGTGGTCACCGAGGTGATGCCATCGGGCGAGCCATTCGGGTTGAGCGGATAGGCCTGCGTGACCGCGCCGTAGTTGTCGACAAAGCGCAGCGCCACGTGGGCCTGGTCGATATTGCCCTGCTGCGAGAAGTCGGCAAACCCTTCGCCGTGGGCGACAACGATCGGGATGCGGCTGCCTTCCATGCCGGCGAAGAAGATCGACGGCGAGGACTGCACTTCCACGGTCACGTAGCGCGCTTCATACTGCTCCGACTGGTTGCGCGTGAACTGGGGCCATGCACCTGCGCCCGGGATGATCGGGGCCAGGTTGCTCATCATCTGGCAGCCATTGCACACGCCCAGCGCGAAAGTGTCCTGGCGGTTGAAGAAGGCCGCGAACTGCTCGGCCATCTGCCCGTTGAACAGGATGGTCTTGGCCCAGCCCTCGCCCGCGCCCAGCACGTCGCCGTAGCTGAAGCCGCCGCATGCGACAAAGCCGGAGAAGTCGGCCAGATTGGCGCGGCCGGCGATCAGGTCGCTCATGTGCACGTCGTGCGCATCGAAGCCGGCGCGGTCCATGCTGTACGCCATTTCGATCTGCGAATTGACGCCCTGCTCGCGCAGGATCGCCACGCGCGGACGCGCGCCAGTGGCGACAAACGGCGCGGCGATGTCCTCCGCCGGATCGAACGTCAGCACCGGGCTGATGCCAGGGTCGGCAGCATCCAGCAGGCGATCGTACTCGCTGTCCGCGCAGGCCGGGTTGTCGCGCAGTCGCGCGATGCGCCAGCTGACTTCGCTCCAGTTGCGCTGCAGGTCCGTACGCGAGGCGCCGAACACTTTCTTGGCATCCCGGTAGATCTCGACCTGGTCGGTGGTGTTGGGCTTGCCGACCACGTGGCTGCACGCCGACAGGCCCGCCTCGCGCAGCACCGCGAACACCGCGTCGCGGTCCTGCATGCGCACTTGCACCACGGCACCCAGCTCTTCCGAGAACAGCGCGCGCAGGGTCTGGTCGTTGCGGCGCTCGGCGATCTGCTGGGCCCAGTTCTTGGCGTCGCCGTAGTCCTGTTCCTGCTGCGGATCCAGCGCCAGCATGTCGACGTTGAGCGAAACACCGCAATGGCCGGCAAAGGCCATTTCGGCCAGCGTGGCCATAAAGCCGCCGTCGGAACGATCGTGGTAGGCCAGCAGCTTGCCTTCGCGGTTCAGGCGCTGGATCACGTTGAAGAAGTTCTTCAGGTCCTCGGCATTGTCCACGTCCGGGGCACTGTCACCGACCTGCTGCATGACCTGCGCCAGGATGCTGCCGGCCATGCGATTCTTGCCGCGGCTCAGGTCGACGGCGATCAGCACGGTGTCGCCGGCGTCGGTGCGCAGTTGCGGCGTCAGCGTGCGGTTGACGTCGTCCACCGCGGCGAAGGCCGAGATGATCAGGGACACGGGCGCCACCACTTCCTTGTTGACGCCTTCATCCTGCCACTTGGTGCGCATCGACAGCGAATCCTTGCCGACGGGGATGCTGATGCCCAGTGCCGGGCACAGTTCCATGCCGACCGCATGCACGGTGTCATAGAGCTTTGCGTCCTCGCCTTCCACGCCGCAGGCCGCCATCCAGTTGGCCGACAGCTTGACCTTGCCCAGGTCCTTGACCGGCGCGGCGGCCAGGTTGGTCAGCGCCTCGCCGATCGCCATGCGGCCCGAAGCCGGCGCGTCGATCACGGCCAGCGGGGTGCGCTCGCCCATGGTCATCGCTTCACCGGCATTGCCCTTGTAGTCGAGCGTGGTCACGGCCACGTCGGCCACCGGCACCTGCCACGGCCCGACCATCTGGTCGCGCGCGTTCATGCCGCCCACGGTACGGTCGCCGATGCTGATCAGGAACGACTTGTTGGCCACGGTCGGATGGCGCAGCACGTCGCGCACGGCCTGCTCCAGGCTGATGCCGGTCACGTCGACGGCCGGCAGCGCCTGCTCGACGCGCTTGACGTCGCGGTGCATGCGCGGCGGCTTGCCAAGCAGCACGTCCATCGGCATATTGACCGCGAAGTGTTCCTTGAGCGCGGCGTCGACTTCGGCGTCGACCAACTGCAGTTGTTTTTCTTCCGTGGCGATGCCGACCACGGCGAACGGCGAACGCTCGCGCTCGCACATGGCCTGGAACTGCGGGAAGCTGTCCGGCGCGATCGCCAGCACATAGCGCTCCTGCGACTCGTTGCACCAGATTTCCGCCGGCGACAGGCCGGACTCTTCCAGGTGCACCTGGCGCAGGTCGAAGCGCGCGCCGCGGTCGGCGCCGTCCACCAGCTCAGGGAACGCGTTGGAGATGCCGCCCGCGCCGACGTCGTGGATCGACAGGATCGGGTTGGCATCGCCGAGCTGCCAGCAGGCGTTGATCACTTCCTGCGCGCGGCGCTCCATTTCGGGGTTGCCGCGCTGGACCGAATCGAAGTCCAGGTCGGCGGTATTGGTGCCGGTCGCCATCGAGCTGGCGGCGCCGCCACCCATGCCGATGCGCATGCCCGGGCCGCCCAGCTGGATCAGCAGCGTGCCGGCCGGCAGCGGGTTCTTGTGCGTGTGCGAGGCGTCGATATTGCCGATGCCGCCCGCGATCATGATCGGCTTGTGGTAGCCGCGCACGGTGCCGCCCACGTTCTGCTCGTAGACGCGGAAGTAGCCGCCCAGGTTGGCGCGGCCGAATTCGTTGTTGAACGCGGCGCCACCCAGCGGGCCGTCGATCATGATCTGCAGCGGCGAGGCGATGCGGTCGGGCTTGCCGGTCACGCCGGGCTTGTCGTCGGGGTTGCGGTGCGCCACCGGCTGGGCGGCGTCGCGGTCGTTTTCCCACGATTCGACGGCGTCGGGCAGCATCAGGTTGGACACCGTGAAGCCGGTCAGGCCGGCCTTGGGCTTGGCGCCGCGCCCGGTCGCGCCTTCGTCGCGGATTTCACCGCCGGCGCCGGTGGAAGCGCCCGGGAACGGCGAGATCGCGGTCGGGTGGTTGTGCGTCTCCACCTTCATCAGCGTGTGCGTCAGCGCCTCGTGGCGGTCGTACTTGTGGTCGTTGCCGCGCGGGAACCAGCGCTCGGCCACATCGCCTTCCATCACCGCCGAGTTGTCCGAGTAGGCCACGATCGAGCCTTGCGGATTGAGCTGGTGCGTATTGCGGATCATCGCGAACAGCGACTTGTCCTGCTGCACGCCGTCGATGGTCCAGGTGGCGTTGAAGATCTTGTGGCGGCAGTGCTCGCTATTGGCCTGCGCGAACATCATCAGCTCGACGTCGGTCGGGTTGCGCCCCAGCTTGCCGTAGGCATCGACCAGGTAGTCGATCTCGTCCTCGGACAGCGCCAGGCCCATCTCGACGTTGGCCGCGGCCAGCGCGCTGCGGCCGGCGGCGATGTCGATAAAGCGCAGCGGCTTGGCCGGCAGTTCCTGGAACAGGCCGGCCGCCTCGTCACGCGTGGCGACCACGGTCTCGGTCATGCGGTCGAACAGGTGCGCGGCCACGGCGGCGCGGGTGTCCGCGTCCAGCGACTTGCGCCCGCGCAGCAGGCCCTTCTTGCAGATCACGGTGATCTCGATGCCACGCTCGATGCGGTGGATATGCGTGAGGCCGCAGTTATGGGCGATGTCGGTGGCCTTGCTGGCCCACGGCGAGATCGTGCCGAAGCGCGGGATCACCACGAAGCGGTCGCCGTCGGGCTGATCGGCGAACGGTGCGCCGTAGGTCAGCAGCGCCGCCACGCGGGACTGCTCTTCGGCCGACAGCGGCGCCTGTGCGTCGACAAAGTGCAGGAACTGGCCATGCACCGATTCAATATCGGCGTCGATCTGCCGCAGGGCGGTGAGCAGGCGTTGCTGACGGAAGGCGGAAAGCGCCAAAGCGCCGGGGAAGCACGAGAAATGCGCCATGATCGTAGCGGTCGGGAGGCGGTGAGGTAGGGGCTGCTGCTTAGCCGGCACCGCTGCATGGGGTGCCGACTGGCGGGAAACCGCTATTGTACCTTGCCGGCACCCGGATTTTGCACTGCGACATCACGACGGCGCCGTGTTACCCCCATCATGATAATGCTTATGCGTCACTTTTACCGAATGGACGGCTCAGAGTGACGTCGCCGAGCGCGCGGCCTGCTCGTACAGGCCGGTCAGCACCCGCATCAGCCGGGCGAGCTCCCCGATCTCGGCATTCTCTTCGCTGCCTTCGGTGAAGTTGCTGGTCAGGCATTGTTCGCGGATCTCGCGATAGCGTGCGCAGGCCTCGGCACCGGCCGGGGTGGTCGAATAAGTGGCCTCCTTGCCGACCCGCTCCCCGCTCACCAGCCCCAGCCCCTGCAGCTTCTTCAATGCGTAGGTCACCAGGTGGGTGTCTTCCACGTTCAGCACGAAGCAGATATCGGCCAGCCGCTTGGGCCGGCCGCGATGGTTCACGTGATGCAGCACCAGCACGTCCAGGAAGGTCAGGTCGCGCACCCCCGCCGCCCCCATGCAGCGCACCACCCAGCGGCTGTAGGCGTTGTAAGCGGTATTCAGCCCGAACTCGAACTCGGACAACTCGGGGCTGCGCACCGACACCAGGTGCGAGGACGACACGATATTGGCCCCGGCCGCGCGCGACAGCGCGGTGGCCGGCCTTGCCTTATCGGCAACGGCAGGGGCATCGGCCACGGCGGCGGCGGTATGCCCGCTCTCGGCTGGCTTGCGTGGCATGCGGGAGACTCCTTTCGATGGGACGGCGCTGGCGTGCTAGGTATAAGCCCGGAGCGCGCCCCGGCAATTTTAGCTTGACAGTTTATTGGCGAATTATGAGCATGAACACCTAATAAATACAGGTAAAGCATGAGGGAGGACGCCGGCCACGACTGGCCCTGCGCATGTGCACCGCGCCCTTCCC
>NZ_JBYSZI010000119.1:0-7320 GCF_058787075.1 Cupriavidus sp. FW305-46 | reverse complement strand
CCCCCAAGCCCGCCCGCGCCTGGTCGTCGTCGGCAACGGCATGGCCGGCATGCGCACTGTGGAAGAGCTGCTCAGGCTCGCCCCGGACCTGTACGACATCACGGTGTTCGGGGCCGAGCCGCACGGCAACTACAACCGCATCCTGCTGTCGCCGGTGCTGGCCGGCGAGAAGACGGTAGCGGACATCATGCTGAATACGCGCGAGTGGTACGCCGAGCATGGCATCGAGCTGCTTGCCGGCGATCCGGTGGTGGCCATCGACCGCCCACGCCGCATCGTGCGCTCGGCCTCCGGCCGCGAAGTGCGCTACGACCGCCTGCTGCTGGCCACCGGCTCCAAGCCCTTCATCCTGCCGGTGCCGGGGCACCAGCTCGACGGCGTGATCGCCTTCCGCGATATCCAGGACGTGGAGACCATGCAGCAAGCCGCGCGCGACCACCGCCATGCGGTGGTGATCGGCGGCGGCCTGCTCGGCCTGGAGGCCGCCAACGGGCTGCTGCGCCAGGGCATGGACGTGACCGTGGTGCACCTGCCCGACAGCCTGATGGAGCGCCAGCTCGACAAGCCCGCTGCCATGCTGCTCCAGGGCGCGCTCGAGCGCAAGGGCCTGCGCTTCCTGCTGGGCGCTCAGACCGCGGAGATTCTCGGCACCGACCGCGTCACCGGCGTGCGCTTCAAGGACGGCAGCGAGATCCGCGCCGACCTGGTGGTGATGACCGCGGGCGTGCGCCCCAATATCGAGCTGGCCGCCGGCGCCGGCCTGCACTGCGAGCGCGCCATCGTCGTCGACGACACGCTGCAGACCTATGATCCGCGCATCTACGCCGTGGGCGAATGCGTGCAGCATCGCCAGGCCACCTTCGGCCTGGTGGCGCCGATCTGGGATCAGGCGCGCGTGTGCGCCGCGCACCTCGCCGGCGCCGGCCATCGCCACTACGTGCAGCAGGCCACCGCGACTAAGCTGAAAGTGACCGGCGTCGACCTGTATTCCGCCGGCGACTTCATCGGCGCCGAAGGCAGTGAAGACCTGGTGCTGCGCGACCCGCGCCGCGGCGTCTACAAGCGCCTGGTGCTGCAGGACGGCTATCTGGTCGGCGCCGTGCTGTACGGCGACGTGCAGGACGGCCCCTGGTACTTCGACATGATCCAGCGCCGCACGCCGGTGGGCGCGCTGCGCCAGCGCCTGCTGTTCGGTCAGGCGCAGTGCGAAGCGCTCGCCGCTTAAGCATCACCGTAAGCCATACAACGTCCCCGCACGGAGAACGCGTGAACCTGTCCGACATCCCGGTCGTCTCGGCGACCCTGACCACCACGACCGCCACCACCTGCCCGTACTGCGGCGTCGGCTGCGGCGTGCGCGCCACCGTGCGTGCCGACGGCCAGGTCGAGATCGCGGGCGACGCCCAGCACCCGTCCAATCACGGCCGGCTGTGCGTGAAAGGCTCGGCGCTCGGTGAAACCGTGGACCTGGAAGGCCGCCTGCTCCACCCCAAGGTGCGCGGCACCGATGGCTCCCTGCAGCAAGTCTCGTGGGACCATGCGCTCGACACCGTCGCGCAAGGCTTCTCGGACGTCGTCCACCGCCACGGCCCGGATTCGGTCGCGCTCTATGTCTCGGGCCAGCTGCTGACCGAGGACTACTACATCGCCAACAAGCTGATGAAGGGCTTCATCGGCAGCGCCAATATCGACACCAACTCGCGCCTGTGCATGTCGTCGGCAGTGGCCGGCCACAAGCGCGCCTTCGGCGAAGACCTGGTGCCGGGCAACTACGAAGACCTGGAACTGGCCGACCTGGTGGTGCTGGTGGGCTCCAACACCGCGTGGTGCCATCCGATCCTGTTCCAGCGCCTGTCCCAGGCCAAGGAAGCGCGCCCCGAGATGAAGATCGTGGCGATCGACCCGCGCCGCACCGCCACCTGCGAACTGGCTGACCTGCACCTGGCGATCCGCCCGGGCACCGACGTGTGGCTGTTCAACGGGCTGCTGAGCTACCTGGCGCGCGAAGGCCGCACCAACGCCGCCTTCGTCGCCGCCAGCACCGCGGGGCTGGATGAAGCCCTGCAGGCCGCGGACGCGGCCTGCGCCGATCCCGCTGCCGTGGCCCGCGCCTGCAAGCTGGACGTGCAGGACGTGCTGGCGTTCTACCAACTGTTCGCGGATACGGAAAAGACCGTGACCGCCTTCTCGCAAGGCGTCAACCAGTCGTCGGCCGGCACCGACAAGGTCAACAGCATCATCAACTGCCACCTGCTGACCGGCCGCATCGGCGCCCCGGGCATGGGCCCGTTCTCGCTTACCGGCCAGCCCAATGCAATGGGCGGGCGCGAGGTCGGCGGCCTGGCCAACATGCTGGCCGCGCACATGGAACTGGCCAACCCGCTGCATCGCGACGTCGTGCAGAGCTTCTGGCAATCGCCGGTGGTGGCCGACCGCCCGGGCCTGAAGGCGGTGGAACTGTTCGAGGCGATCGAAGCCGGCCGCGTCAAGGCGGTCTGGGTGATCGCCACCAACCCGGTGGTAAGCCTGCCCGACGCCGACCAGGTGCGCCGCGCGCTGGCCAGGTGCGAACTGGTGGTCACCAGCGACATCATCGAGCGCACCGACACCAATGCTGCCGCGCACGTGCTGCTGCCCGCGCTGGGCTGGGGCGAGAAAGACGGCACCGTTACCAACTCGGAACGACGCATTTCCCGTCAGCGCGCCTTCCTGCCCGCGCCTGGCGAGGCGCGCGCCGACTGGCGGATCCTGTGCGACGTCGCGCGCCGCATGGGCTTTGATGGCTTTGACTATGCGGGCGTGCATGAGATTTTCGACGAGCACGCGCGCCTGAGCGCCTGGCGCAACGATGCCGCACCGCGCGTGTTCGACATCGGCGGGCTGGCCGGCCTGGACCAGGAGCACTATGACGCGCTGGAGCCCGTGCAATGGCCGCTGCCCGCGGGCGCACCGGCCGGAGCCGGCACGCAACGCCTGTTTGCCGACGGGCGCTACGCCCATGCCGACGGCCTGGCCCGCTTTGTCGCCACGCCGCCGCGCGCGCCGGCCCACGCGCCCGACGACGATTTCCCGCTGATCCTCAACACCGGCCGCGTGCGCGACCAGTGGCACACCATGACGCGCACCGGCAAGTCGGCCAAGCTGGCCGACCACCTGCCCGAGCCCTTCGTCGACATGCACCCGCAGGACGCGCTGTTGTCCGGCGTGGGCGAAGGCAAGCTCGCGCGCGTCAGCACGCGCTGGGGCGCGATGGTGGCACGCGTGCGCCATGGCGGCGGCATCCCGCGCGGCAGCGTGTTCGTGCCGATCCACTGGAACGGCCAGTTCAGCTCCGACGCACGCGTCGGCGCGCTGGTCAATCCCGTGGTCGATCCCGTTTCCGGCGAGCCCGAATTCAAGCACACGCCCGTGCGCGTGGAGCCATTCGGCGTGAACTGGCATGGCTTCGTGCTGAGCCGCGGCGCGCTGCCCGCGGAAGCGCTGACCTACTGGACGCGCGTGCAGGGCCGCCAGTTCCAGCGCTATGAATTCGCCGGCCGCGACACCGTGGCCGACCGCACCGCCTGGGCCCGCGCGCTGCTCGGCGTGACCGACCCGGACGCCGACTGGCTCGAGTACGAAGACCGCACCGCCGGCGTCTACCATGCGGGCTATGTCGTCAACGACCGGCTGGAAGCGTGCGTCTACGTGTCGACCCGGCCCGAGCTACCCTCGCGCGCGTGGCTCGCCGGCCTGTTCGGCCGCGAGCGGCTGGAAGACGCTGACCGCATCGGCCTGCTGCTCGGCCAGCCGATGGAGAAAGGCGCCGACACCGGCCCGACGGTGTGCTCGTGCTTTGGCGTGGGCCGCAACACCATCTGCGACGCCGTGCGCAAGCACGACCTGAAGACGCCCGCGGAGATCACCGCCTGCGTCAAGGCCGGCGGCAACTGCGGCTCGTGCGTGCCGGAACTGAAGAAGCTGCTGGTGGAAGTGCGCGTGGCCGAAGTCGCCTGAGCTGTGCAGTGGCGGGACAACCGGGTTAGCATGGCGGCCCGGATCCGGCAGGCTGGCCGCAGCTTCCCCGGATCGCCCCGACCCGGAGCGAGCCTTGACCACTGCACCGAACCTGCGCTTCTCCGTCTTTATTGCCACCAGCCTCGACGGTTTCATCGCCCGCGCCGACGGCGACCTGGACTGGCTGCTGTCCGCGACCACCTCCACCGACGACCACGGCTACGCCGCCTACATGCAGTCGGTCGACACGCTGCTGCTGGGGCGCAATACCTACGAGAAAGTCCTGACCTTCGACCCCTGGCCCTATGCCGGCAAGCGGGTAGTGGTCATGAGCAACACCCTGGCGGCCGACGCCGTGCCGCCAGCCCTGGCCGATGATGTGCGCCTGCTGCGCGGCACGGTGGGCGAAGCCGCCGCGGCACTGGCCGCGGCCGGTGCGGCCAGTGTCTATGTCGACGGCGGCAAGCTGATCCAGTCCTTCCTGGCCGATGGGCTGATCGATACGCTGACAATCACCCGCATCCCGGTGCTGATCGGCCATGGCATCCCGCTGTTCGGTGATGCCGGACACGACATCCGGTTGGCTCACCTGCGCACCACCACCTACGAAAGCGGCTTCGTGCAAAGCACATACCGCGTGGTCGCCACGCGCGGCCAGCCAGCCTGATCTTTCATCGGGGATTAGGCACCCTTCACGAGAACCAGATTGTGGTCGCCGCGGCATACCCCCATGCTAGCCGCGCAACCCCGACAAGCCGCCCCGGACTCACGGCGCGGCACCAATCTGGAGACAGCAATGAAGGATGCGAAGGATTTGCGCGCCGGGCCACGATGGCTGGCGGGTGTGATGGTGATGGCCTCGACGCTGGCTGGCACAAGCGGCGCGGCGGCTGCTGAAGCGTACCCCGGCAAGCCGATCACGCTGGTCGTCCCCTACTCCGCCGGCGGCCCGACCGACGTCGTGGCACGCACACTGGCGCAGGCGATGTCGCAGGATCTCGGCCAGAGCGTGGTGGTGGAAAACCGCACCGGCGCCGGCGGCACCGTGGCTGCCGCCTTTGTCGCCCGCGCACAGGCGGACGGCTATACGCTGCTGATCCACCATAACGGCATGGCGACCGCGCCGGCACTGTACAAGAAGCTGTCGTACGCGCCGCTGAAGGATTTCGAGTATGTCGGCCAGGTCGCGGACGTGCCGATGACCCTGATGGGCCGCAAGGACCTGCCGGCCAAGACCGTGCCGGAACTGATCCGCTACGTGACGCAGAACAAGGACAAGGTGTCGCTGGCCAATGCCGGGCTGGGCGCCGTTTCGCAACTATGCGGCGTGCTGTTCGAGCAATCGGTCCACGTCAAGCTCAATGCAATCCCTTACCAGGGCGCCGGCCCCGCGTTGACCGCGCTGCTGGGCGGCCAGGTCGACCTGCTGTGCGACCAGACCACGGCCACGCTGCCGCATATCCAGGCCGACCGCGTGCGCCTGTTCGGCGTGACCACGCCGGCGCGGATCAAGGCGCTGCCCAGTGCGCCAACGCTGCAGGAAGGCGGTCTCAAAGGCTTTGACGTCAAGGTCTGGCACGGCATCTACGCGCCCAAGGGCACGCCGCCCGCTGCAGTGGCGCGGCTGACCAAGGCGCTGCAGAAGGGGCTGCAAGATCCCGTGGTGATCAAGAAACTCGATGGCCTGGGTGCGGAAATCGTGCCGGTCGACAAGCAGACGCCGGAAGGCCTGCGCACAATGCTCAAGGCTGAGAGCGACAAGTGGCAGCCTCTGCTGAAGTCGATGCAGATCGAGGCCGACTAACTTTCCGCCATGCCGCCGGTGCCTGGGCACCGGTGGCCCCTGATTGCTGGTAATACGATAGAATCATCCCTGACTTCCCGGCGATCTTTCTGAATCGCCCCTTCTCGCAATCCCCGGTGCCCGCTCGCACCACCCTCTTCGCGCCCGACTCAGCGGTGCATTCACTTTCCGGATTTACCCACTGTTAGGCGGTGATGCGGCCTTGTTATGTCACGTTTCGCACGTCTCGGCCGGTATCGCCACATCCCATCCATGTTGAAGCCCGAGGAGGCTACGTTATGCCATCTCCTTGCCTGCTGTCCGTGCTTGCCCTCGCCGTGTGCATGGTCGGCGCTGCCGAATTCATGTTGTCACCGATGCTGGCGCCGCTTGCAGACGCCTTTGCCACCACCCCGGCGCGCGCATCGGGACTGGTTTCTGCCTATGCCCTTTCCTATGCCTTGGCCGCGCCGCTGATGGGCTGGTTCTCCGACCGTGCCGGACGGCGCCGCGTGCTGCTGGCTGCATTGCTGTTGTTCGCGCTCGATGCCATCGCTCTCACGCTCGTCCCTACGCTGCATGCCGCCATGGCCTTGCGTATCCTCGGCGGGCTCGCCGCCGCGGCAACGATTCCCACCGTCTTCGCATTGATCGCGGATCTGGTTCCCCCGGCGCGGCAGGCTGGCGCCATGGGCGGCGTCATGCTAGGCATGACCGCCGGCGTTGCCGCAGGCCCGGCAGTGGCCGGGGTGCTGGCCGATGGATTCGGCTGGCGCGCGCCCTTCCTTGTCATCGCCGGCGGTTGCCTGGCGGCCTTTCTTGCCGGCTGCTGCGTACTTCCGCGCAATCTGCCGCGTAGCGGCGACTGCCAGGAAAAATCTAGGAACATCCCAACATCTTCAGGAATCCTGCTGCCATTGATCGCGAAAGGCGCCTGGAATGGAAGCGCCGTAGCGGGCTATGTACTGGCGGGGGAAGTGCTGCGGTTGCGTTACGGGCTCGGCGTGGCCGGCGTCGGCGCGGCACTATCGGTCTTCGGCCTCGGCCTGGCCGTTGGCAATCTGCTGGCAGGGCGTGCCAGCCAGTGCTTCGCGCGCGAGGAAAATGTTCTGATAGCGGCCACCGCGCTTGTCGCCGTGGCCATGACTTTGTTCACGACAGCCGTCCTGGCGTTGCCCGGGTCGCTTGGCTGCCTGCTGGCGTGGGGCGCGGCACTCGGCATCGCGGCGCCATCGAGCACCGCCATCCTGGCGCGGCGGGCTGGCACGGCAAAGGGACAGGTTCTGGCCGTCTCGGAAAGCATCAACAACCTGGCTGTGCTGATGCTGATGCCGGTTGCGGCCAGCTCCCTGGCAGTGCACGGCACCGTGCCAGCCGCATTGCTGGTTGGAGGCTGCTGCCTGGCCGGCGTTGCGCTGGCTGTCGCGGACCGGCGGATGACGGCATGAGGGGCGCGGGCGTGATTTTCCGCCGCGCCAAAGCAAAAACCCCCAGCCTTTGTGGCTGGGGGTTCTGCGGTATAAGAGCCTGGCGATGACCTA
>NZ_JBYSZI010000118.1:0-7341 GCF_058787075.1 Cupriavidus sp. FW305-46 | reverse complement strand
CGCTCACTCTCAGAAAACTGACTGACCAGATCCGAAGATCCAGTCACGTTTTGCTGTGCGAGCACTGTATAACTTGTAAAGCTAAAAGACCGAAGTCTTCCGCATCCGTTATCAAGCGCCCACACTTATCGGTTGTTTGATTGTTAAAGAGCCCGCCCTTTCGGGCCGCATCCGGCTTTGCCGTTTGCGTTGCTGCGTTTTGTCTGCAGCGGAGAAACGAGACTATAAAGAAGCTTCTGCGATTAATCAATCATTTTCGAGAAATTCTTTATCCTGGGAGGCTCACTCTTGCGAGTCGAGTTAATCCTGGCAAGTCTCCTTGCCAGTCTTTCCCAGCCCCGCTGCGCGGTGCCTTGCGAACGAGGGGGCGAATATTAATGCCTGGATGCCTGCCTTGCAAGCGTTTTTGAAAAGAACCTCGAAGAGCCTCTTTTGTCACTTGATCACGCCGACCAAGACCTGCCGACGAGGGCAATCGCCACATTAAGCTTGCCAGCGCTGCAACTCGGACAGGATCTGTTCAGCGAGGAAGTCGCAAGGCGGCCGCTTCGACTTTGCACTGCGCGCCAGCACCAGTTCCAGCCCGGCTAGCTCGGGCAGCCCGTGGGCCTGGCCAAGGATGGTGAAATGCGCCGGGACTGCACATCGCGCGAGCGGCGCCACTGCCAGTCCCGCTTCGACCATGCTGAGCAGGCCGAGCAGGCTGGGACTTTCATAGGACATGCGATAGGCGATCCTGGCCTGCTCCAGGCTGCGGATCGCAATGTCGCGGGCGACGCTGCCCGACTGGAACACGGCAATGGGCAGCGGCCGCTCGTTCCAGATTTCGTGCGCCCCCGGCGATGCGGCCCACACCATCGGTTCCAACCGGATGAACTCGCCGGACAACCCCTTCACTCGCGTTGCGCAGACCAGGTCGACCGATCCGTCCTTGACCATGGGCGCCAGGGCCACGCTCGGCAAGCCAATGACCTGGATCTCGACCTTGGGGTAGGTCGCCGAGAACTTCTTCAGGATCGCGGGCAGCAGGGATGAGGCATAGTCGTCCGGCATGCCGAGCACCACGCGCCCGGTCACGTCGGGGCGGACCACGGCCGCCCAGGCCTCGTCGCGCAGGGCCAGCATGCGGCGCGCGAAGCCCAGCAGTACTTCGCCTTCCAGGGTCAGCACCACGTTTCTCGGCTTGCGCACAAACAGTGGCTTGCCCAAAGCCTGTTCGAGCGCCTTGATCTGCATGCTGACCGCCGACTGCGACCGGTGCACGAGTTCCGCTGCACGGGAAATATTGCCCGTATCGGCAACCGCCACCATCATGGCCAGCACATCGAGGTCAAGCGCTTTCATTGGTATCAGAAAAACTGAAGCAACAGATCAATATTACGCGTTTTTCTTAATTATTGGCCCTCGGGCATACTGGCCAAAAACGTTGACGACCTATGCCACAGCCGATCATGGACCACCCCTTGCGCGACAGCCTTGCGCGCGAACTGCATGCCCGCCCCTTCCTGCGCATCGGCGGCTCCGCCTCGCTGACGCACTTCGCCATCTATGCCGACGGCGATACCGCCGTTCACCATGCCTTGCTGGCCTCCTTGTGCCGGCTGACCGGGCTGGAAGACCCAGCCGACGGCGTGACCCACTATTCAGGACGATGGGGCGATGACAAGCAACTGAAGTGGGAGCGGCACACCGAGTTCTCCACCTTCACGTTCGTGGCGCGCCGTGGTGACGCGGACTACTTCTCCGACCTGGCCACCTCCCATATCCCGGCCGACTGGTTCGACAGCTTCGCCGGCAAACGCCTGGTGGCGCTGCGCATGGAACTGGTCTCGGGCGAGGCCGCGGCCCATGCCCGCGACAACGTGAGGCAATGGATCGACGGCCCCATCCTGGCGGGCAGCCACGTGCTGGGCGGCGGTGAGGTGTTCTGCGACTGGACCATCCCGCCCGACGGCTTTTCGCGCTTCCTGGTCATCGACAACGGCTTCCGCGAAGTGCAAGGCGGACGGCTGCTGCAGCGGCTGTATGAAATCGAGACCTACCGGATGATGGCGCTGCTGGCCTTGCCGGTGGCGCGTGACCTGGGCCGCAGCGTGGACAACCTGCAGCGCTCGCTCGCGCCGCTGATGCGCAGCATGGACACCAGCCAGGGCGGCCGCCACGATGCCGAGTTGCTGGGGCGGCTGACGCACCTGGCGGTCCGCATCGAGGCACTGGCGGAATCCGGCAACCGCTTCAGCGCGTCGCGCGCCTACGAGAAGCTGGTGCTGGCGCGCATCCAGGAATTGCGTGAAGAGCGCATCGAAGGCATACCGACCATCGCCGAATTCATGGAGCGCCGCTTCGCGCCTGCCATGGAGACGTGCAGGTCGGTCTGGGCGCGGCACGAGCAGTTTGCCGGCCGCGTGGCGCGCGCGCTCGACCTGCTGCGCACGCGCGTCAACCTGGCGCAGGAGCAGGACACCACGCGCCTGCTCGAAGGCATGGACCAGACCGCGCGCAGCCAGCTGCGGCTGCAGCACGCGGTCGAAGGCCTGTCGGTCGCGGCCATTTCCTACTACGTGCTGTCGCTGGCGGGTACGGGGCTCAAGGCGCTGCATGCGGTGCACCTCCCGCTGGACCCGGAACTGATCAAGGGCGTGCTGATCCTGCCAGTGGTGCTGCTGGTGCTGCGTGCAACCCGGCGCAGCAAGCATGCCGGGCAGAAAGCGGCCGCGCGGCAGCCGGCTGCGAATCAGGCCGCGTAGGGTCGCGTCAGGGGCAGCTAGGCGGCTGCCCCGCCCTGCCCTGCGGCTGCCGCCGCTCGCCGCAGGAGACGCATCGGGCCAAGGCCCTCAATGGTCCGCATCTGCGCTGCATCCCGGACGAAAAGCGAACCGGCGAACGCCAGGGCATTGACCGATATGCCTTCCACGCACTCCCCGGATCTCGGCACCAGCAACAGCCCTGCGGACATGACCAGCAGGTTGTACGGCGCCGACTGGTGCAGCCCGCCCTCGACACCGACCGCCCGCACCCCAACCGCATCAAGCAGCGCGCGGTAGCGCTCGCACGCCGTGCGCGCCACCTCTTCGACGGGTGCCGCAAACAGATCCAGCGGCGCGAACGCATGCGCGAATGCCAGGCCGGGAATGGTACCGATGGCGCCGGCGATCCGCGCCGACGCCAGCAAGGGGTCAATTGGCAGCGCCGGGCCACCCTCGGCGAACGGCAACGGCACGATCTGCAGATGTTTGTGGGCCTGGCTCGCTCCCGCGGCGGCCCCGCCGTTGTAGAAACCCAGGCTCGGGAACTCCGCCATGCAAGCCAGCAGCGCTTCAAAGTCAGCCACGGTCAGCAGGCATTCCTGCGGTTCGAAGCGCCGGGTGACGATGAGCAGATGATGCGCGATGACATTGAACTTGTTGAGCAAGGCCGCATGGGTGTCGGAGATATCCGCAACAAACAGTTCCGGGTCATAGGGCAGGAATGGATTGCCCCCGGCGCTGCTCGTCGTGTGTGCCTTGTCCTTGCGAGCCAGGCTCGATACCTGGCGGACCAGAAACCGCATGCCGCCGTCCTCGATCGCCACCTGGGCAGTTTCGATCGGGCACAATGCCCCGCTCTGCAGGGCGTGCGCCGTCCGGTGCAAGACAGCCGGCCACAGCGTGCCGGGTTGAAGGTGTCGATGGTCCATGGTCGGCGAAGAGATTCAATCCTGCTCGCGCAAGAGCATCGCCACATTGCGCTCCGCGAGCGCCGCAATGGTGCGCGAAGGGTTCAGGCCGAGCGGACGCGGGACGATCGCACCGTCCATGACATACAGTCCCTCGCAGCCAAATACCCGGCCCCATGCATCGACGACCCCGTCCGCGGCGGACGTCCCCATATTGCAGCCGCCCAGCGGGTGCGGCGTGATCAGGTTGTGCCACCGTCGCCAGGTGAGCGGCACCCACGGATCTCCGCCAGTCGCTGCCGAGAGCTGCGTATGGGCTGCAATCATGGCCTCGATGACGGCCACCGAGGCCTGATAAGACCAGTCGAGCCGCAGCACACGGCGCCACGGTGCGTACCACGTGCGGCCCAGCCTCAGTTGGCCATCGCCAGGGTCCACGCCTTGCCCGAACCAGGGCATCATCTGCTCGACCGGGTCGCCGTCGTCAAACAGTCCCCCGACCTCCTTCCACACGGCGCGCAGCTTGCGGGAACGCGTTCGCTTCATATGGCGCCGAATGAAGTTGCCTGCGAGATTAGGGATTCCACCGTCCTCCACGAAGAGCGCCTGTCCGTTCGGGCCGCTGTGGTCCAGCAGGTCGATCGCGGCGGAGATGGTTACGCCATGAGACGGAGAGATCGTCCTGTGGGCATAGTAGGCCGGCGTCACGAAGTCGCCATTGTGCGCCCAGCCATGTCCCAACCGCGGCGAAAGCCCGGGCAGGGTGCGATGTTCGTCCCGACAGCGCAGCAGAAGCTCGGTGCTGCCGATAGAGCCGGCGGCCAGTATCACCCTGGCGGCCGTGACTGTGCCAGGGCTCGTCGTTTCGTTTGCCGGATCGATCTTCCTGAAGCCTACGCGCCAGCCCTGCTGCAGGGGCTCCAGCCGGTCTACCAGGTGCAACGGAAGAATTTCGGCGCCATTGTCTTCAGCCACCGCCAGGTAATTCAGGTCCAGCGTATTCCTGGCCGATACCTGGCACCCCACGTCACAGTTGCCGCAGTGAACGCAAGTGCCTTGCAACCTGCCGTGCTGGTTCAGGAATGTCTGTGAATGACGGTCATCGCGGGGGTCTTGCCGTGTGGGATCCCAATGCTCGGAAAACGTCACCGCCAGCGGCAACTTGCGGAAGCGCCCGCCCCATCCGCAGGCTTCCGCGCCCTCGCGCAACAGCCGGGTCCGCTCGCTCAACTGGTTATCCGGCACTTCGCTCACCGCGAGCATGCGTCCGACCTCCTCATAGTGGGCCTGCAGGCCGGCATAGGTAACCTCTTTCGGCCAGCCCTGCTGGAACGCTTCCGGCTTGGCTTCCACGGAAACGTTGGCATAGATCAGCGAGCCGCCGCCGACCCCGGCCCCGGCGATGACCCATACGTCGGAGAAGGTCCGGATATCGGCCCAGCCATTGAAGCGGTTGGCGCGCTCCTGGTTCCACAGCCAGGGGTCGCTCTCGTCGCGCGGGTAAGTCGCGGGGCTCCAGCGCCGGCCGCGTTCCAGCACCAGCACTTTGCGGCCGGCCTGCGCCAGCCGGCAGGCCGAGACCGCGCCACCGAAGCCGCTGCCGATGACGACGACGTCGTAGGCAAGCGTATTGCCCATCATGACGCTCCCTGTCGTTGGATGATGATTGGCTTCTCCTCGATCATCCGCACCGCCTCCGGCGGCGATACCTGGCCGTCTGCAGGCACGAAGCGAGGGCCGGCCGCGCCGGGTTGCGCGCGCACGCGCCAGGTGCTGTTGACCTTCGCCAGTTGCTTGACGCCCTCGCCCAGCTTCCAATGCCGGCAGACCTTCTCCAGCTTGAGCGGGTAGATCGTCAATTGCCCACCCTCGAACCGCATCCGCAGGAAGCATTTGTAATCGGCGATGCGCTGGGAGGAGAACACCTCCTCGGGGTGCAGACGCCACAGGGCATTGCCCAACACCATCCAGACCCCAAACAGCAGGCCGCCGAGGGCGCCGCCCAGCAGCATGGCCTCGACCAGAAACAGCAACACGGGGGGCGCGTTGTCCGCGCCAAAGACATGGAAGTTGAGGCGCAAGACGAGCCATAGCAGCGCGACCGCCAGTGCCAGGTGCAGCAGCCCGTGCAACGCGCCGACAACGCACGCGAGCCGGACGCCGCGCCTGACATCCCTGGGCGACAGCGCAGCGCAAGTAAAGACAATGGCCGCTGCGAACACCACCGACGCCGGACTGTGCGCCATGACCCGGAACAGTTGATGGAACACCTCGCCGGTATTCCCGAATGTCATTTCGAGGCCGGCCAGCCTGTCGACGAAGCTGCGTTGATCGCGCCCGGGAACAGATACCAGGCTCGCGCTTTGAATGATCCAATCGAACAGCAAGTACAGGACCGCCACCAGCGCACAGAACGAGAGGTTGCGCGCAGGCAGCTGCCACGCACGATTGCGCAATTGCCGGGAGACCGCCTGTTCCGGATACGCTGACTTCAGCTCGTAGAACTGTCTGGCCGGGCCCACGACGATAGGCCTCGGCGGATCTGGCAGCAGGTGCGTGCCGTGAAGAAATGCGCCGCCGCCTCCGCAGGTGATGCGATGCGGTCCCGCCGTGCCCGCTCGCGGCACGTAATGCGCGTAGTGGTGCGAGTTGCCGGCCAGCACCAGCGCGAGCCGGTCGCCCAGCATCCCCTCGATCTCGCTCAGGCTCCGGAAGCGCGGCGTCTTGGCCTCGATCGAAGGCACGGCCCGCCGCTCGCCGCGGCGCACGCGCTCCATCTCGTCAATCCAGCTGGCCTCCGGCGCGCACAATACGACGCGGTCGCCAGGCTGCAGCGCCGTGTGCATCTTCTGGAAGTACTCGCGCTGCGGTCGGTCGATTTCCGATTCCAGTTGCAGGTCCAGGCCCCAGATCCACCAGCCGTCGGGCAACTGCAAGGCATAGTAGCCAGTGCGCTGGCGTGTCTCCCAGCCGCCCACTGGCTTGCCGCTGCAGAACAGGCGGGCAAAGCCACGCAGGCCATCGTACCAGTCGTGATTGCCAGGCGTGGCGACCATCCACGGCGCATCCGGCAACTTGATCGGCTGGTCACTGTATACGGGGTGTGCGGTCTCGACCGGCGCAGGGAATGCCGCCCGGAAGGGATCGACGAAGCGGGTCCGATAGCCCTCATGGGCAGGGGTCGGATACACCTGGTCGCCACCCAGCAGCAGCACCTTTGCCCGCGGCAGCGTCACGCCTTGGTCGCGCAGCGTCACCGCGTGACTGACGCACAACGCCATGGAGTAGGTCGAGTCCCAACCGTCGCCGGTGTCGGCCAGATAGTCGACCCAGACACCGCCGTGTTCGTCAGCGGGCACCGGGAGCGGTGGATTCGGATTCAGCGTGGTGAGTGCCGCCTGCACCATGCGCTGGTCGGCAAAGGCGCCGATTGCCATCGCCACGGCAACGCGCATGGCGGTGAACGGCAGCTGTAGCGGGCTCAGCCAGTTCACCATGGTTCTCTGGGTGTAGAGTTCCATGCGCCCGGTCGCGGCAGGCGCGGAAGCGATCGTCGCGGAGCCGGCAGCATCGGCCGCAGCTTGCGAACCACCCGGATATAGCGACTCTGGTGCTGACCCGGAATGTTTCATCGCCTTCCCCCTAAGACTTCCAGCTCGCCAGCAAGGATCGGGGCACTCGCGCAT
>NZ_JBYSZI010000117.1:0-7620 GCF_058787075.1 Cupriavidus sp. FW305-46 | reverse complement strand
GTACGGGCGGGCGGGAGCGGTGGACTGCTCGCCGGCAAGGAGGCTGCGGGGGGCTACGGCTTGCATGGCGCGTCTCCTCGGTCAGGCTGCGGGCGCTACGACGGGCGGGCGATCCTTGCGGTACGCGTTCTTGACCGCGATCTTGCCGTCGCGGAAGGTGAAGACGTCCACCATGCGCGCCTCGATGCGGGCGCCGTCGGCACGGGTGCCGCGGAAGGTGGATTCGCTCACGCCGCGGTCGCCCACGACGAAGTGGTCGCCATCGACCCACTGTGCGTCGGGGAAGGTCTGCCAGGCCAGCTGGAAGCCTTCGCGCACCGCGTCGCGGCCGATATAGCTGCGGCCCAGCAGATCGGGCCCGGCCACGCCGTGGAAGGCGCAGTCATCGGCCATGAAGCTCATCAGGGCCTCGATGTCGTGGCGGTTCCAGGCGTCGTTGAAGGCCTGCAGCAGTTCGATGCCGGCGGCGGTGTTGTCCTTGGACATGGGTTGGTCTCCTGAGTGTTGTCTGCCGGTCCGTGGGGAACCGGCCATGACTCGAGGATAGGGAAGCCGTGCGCGGCGCTGTAGCGCCAGTTCGGGACAATCGCTTGGGCCAGCGGCGGCAGACACCGCCGCGGGCAGGCTCAGGCCGCGGGACGGACCCGGGAAGTGACGGCGGCGATGGTTGTGGCGCCGCTGGCGGTGGCCTGCAGTTCACGCGCCACGCCCGCCAGCACGCGGATGCCGGGCTCGATGCGGTCCAGCGAGATCGACGAGTAGCCCAGCCTGAAGCCGTTGCGCGGCGCGGGCTCGGCCATGAAGAAGACGCTGCCGGGCTCGATCAGCACACCCTGCAGCTCGGCCAGCCGCGCCAGCGCATCGGCATCGAGCCAGGACGGCCCCTCGATCCAGCATGAGGCGCCGCCGGCGATCGGCACCGCGCGGAAGTCAGGCATATGCGTGGCCAGCGCCGCCAGCACGGCTTCGGCGCGCTCGCGGTGCGCGGCCGCCAGCCGGCGCAGGTGCGCGTCATAGTGGCCCAGCGACAGGAACAGCGAGAACGCGCGCTGGATATACGCCGACGGATGCCGCAGCATCAGCCGCCGCGCGCCGCGCAGTTCGGCGATCAGCGCCGCCGGCCCGACGATATAGCCGATGCGCAGCCCCGGCGCCAGGCTCTTGGACAGGCTGCCGACATAGATCACGCGGTTGCTGCGGTCCAGGCTCTTGAGCGTGGGGGTGGGGTCGCCTTCGAAGCGGCTTTCGCTTTCGTAGTCGTCCTCGATCAGCACGAAGTCAGCTTCCTCGGCCTGGCGCAGCAGGGCCTGGCGGCGCGCCAGCGGCATGGTCACGGTGGTCGGGCACTGGTGGCCCGGGGTCACGTAGACATAGTCGCAGGCGCGTTGCGCGTCAGACAGGGTCAGGCCGTCGCCGTCGACCGGCAGCGGCACCAGGTGGGAGGTGTGCGAGCCAAAGATATTGCGTGCGTCCGGATAGCCGGGGTCCTCGATGCCCACCGGCGTGTCGGGGCTGACCAGCAGGTCGGCCAGCAGGTACAGCGCCTGCTGCGCGCCCACGGTCACCACGATCTCGTCGGCGCCGGCCCACACGCCGCGGCGCGGCAGCACGCGGGTGCGGATCTGCTGCACCAGCGATTCGTCGTCGCGCAGGATCATGTCCTGGGCCCAGTCGTGGATGTCGAGCACGCTGAGCGCCTTCAGGCAGCATTCGCGCCAGTCCGCGGTGGGGAACAGCACCGGGTCGTACTGGCCGTAGATGAAGGGGTAGGGGTAGTCGCGCCAGTTGGCGCGCTTGACGATATTGCGCTGCTGCGTGGGGCGGAACACAAAGCGCCGCTCCCAGTCGGGCTCGCCCGAGCGGGCGGGCACCGCCTCGCCGCGCAGCGAGGCCACGCCGCTCACGCGCGTGCCCAGGATCTCCGGGTTGACGAAGTAGCCGCTGCGCTCGCGCGCCACCAGGTAGCCTTCATCGACCAGCTGCTGGTAGGCCAGCACCACCGTGTTGCGCGCCACGCGCAGCTGCGCCGACAGCTCGCGGCTGCTGGGCAGCGGCTCGCCCTGCGGCAGCTGCTCGTCAAGGATGGCCGAGACCAGCATCTGGCGGATCTTGCCCTGCAGGCTCAGGCCCGAGTGGGCATGCTGCTGGAACAGCTGGGACCAGAGGGTGGTGGGAGACTTCAGGCTCATGGGGCGGGGGCGTTGCCTAGACGGCGAAGCGCGCCAGCATACCGCACCGGCGCGCCACGTCAGTCATGGTCAGTCATCAATACTCATGCAGGTCCGGGCGCGGCATCTCCGCCAGCGGCACTACCGGATCCACGCTACCGCGAAACAGTTGCCGCGCGGCGTAGGCCACCAGCAGGATGCCCAGGCTCACCACACCCAGCGCAAGCGGCGTGCGCTGGTCGGGGATGAAGGCCATCGCCACCACGATACCGATCATGCCGACGATCGCCAGGTAGGTGAGGTACGGGTAGCACCACATGCGCACGCGCAGCTGGCCCGGCGCTTCGCGCTCCAGGCGGGAACGCAGGCGCAGCTGCGAGATCGCGATCAGGATGTAGACGAAGATCGCCACCGTGCCGTACGAGTTCACCAGGAAGGCAAACACCGTATCAGGCGAGACATAGGACATCACCACCGCACCGTAGCCGAACAGGGTCGCCACCAGGATGGCGCGCACCGGCACGCCGTTGCGGCTCACGCGGGCCAGCGACTTGGGGGCGTCGCCACGGCGGGTCAGCGCGAACAGCATGCGCGACGAGGCATAGAGGCCCGAGTTGAGCGCCGACAGCACCGCGGTCAGCACGATCGCGTTCATGATCTGCGCGGCCGCCGGCACGCCCATCACGTTCAGCGCGCTGACGTACGGCGTGGCGATGCTGGAGGAGTCCCACGGCACCAGGCAGACCACCAGCAGGATCGAGCCCACATAGAACACCAGCACGCGCGTGATCACCGAGCTGGTGGCCTTGGCCACGGCCTTCTGCGGCTCGGCGGTCTCGGCAGCGGCGATGGTGACGATCTCGGCGCCAAAGTAGAAGCCGGTGGCGGCTACCGCGCCGGTCAGCACCGGGACAATGCCGTGCGGCATGAAGCCGCCGTTGGCGGTCAGGTTGGCCACCTGCATGCCATGGGAGCCCGGGGCCAGGCCCAGCACATAGACGCCGGCGACGAACAGGAACACCATGATCGCGGCGACCTTGATCGATGCGAACCAGAACTCGAACTCGCCGAAGGACTTGACCGACACCAGGTTGGTCAGCGTCAGCATCACCAGCAGCACCAGGCTGATGATCCAGTTGGGCACGTCGGGCAGCCAGTAGCGCACCAGGTCGGCACCGGCCACGGCTTCCAGCGCCACCACGATGACCCAGAAATACCAGTACATCCAGCCGGTCAGGAAGCCGGCCAGGTTGCCCACCGCCGGGCGGTCGCGCCAGGCTTCGCGTGCATACTCATAGAAACCGCCGCTGCCAGGCATGGCGCAGGCCATCTCGCCCAGCATGCGCATCACCAGCACCACCAGCAGGCCGGTGATCAGGAAGGAAAGGACCGCGGCGGGGCCGGCGGACTTGATGACGACGCCGCTGCCGACAAAGAGGCCCGCGCCGATCACGCCACCCAGCGCGATCATGGTCATGTGGCGTTGCTTCAGGCCGTGGGATAGCCCGTTGCCGGACTCTGGTTGTTGGATCATGTTGTGTCTCCTGTGCTGCGCTTGCTGTCGGTACTGCGTCGCAGCAAGTACAGCGTTTAAGGCAGGCGCCACGGCTTCTCTTCGGTATAGGCGGCAGGGCAGTAATTGCCAGCCTGGGGCCGTGGTCGGTCAGTATTTGCAATCCCGGGGAGGGAAGGCCTATCCGTACATGTCGACTTGTCTCCGGTGATCGCTTAAAAAATTGGAACCATAAGTTCCGAAAAATTGTTCTTTCACTGGAATGTAGGCCGTTCGCGGGGGAAGGTCAACCAGAAGTTTCGATAATTGATATGATTTGACTCTGAAAATGAAACTTACCTATGATGGAGCCAGGCATGAACGATATGCGCCTCGCCAAAAGTGACGCCAAGCCGGATGGAGACACGCCGGCACTGCGTTTGTTCGGCCTGCTCGAAGTCATCGCGGAGAAGGACCAGTCCTTCAACCTGCAGGCGCTGGTGGAAGAAACCGGACTGCCCAAGCCCACGCTGCACCGCATGCTGCAGCAGCTCGAGGCCGCGGGCCTGATCCAGCGCAACGGCGACGGGCGGCAATACGGCACCGGCCTGCGGCTGCGCCGGCTGGCGGAGAACCTGTTGCTCAACAGCACCTCGCACGGCGCGCGCCACATGGTGTTGCGCCGGCTGGTGGAAGAGGTGGGCGAGAGCTGCAACCTGACCGCGTTCTCCGGCGGCGAGGTGCTGTACCTGGACCGCGTGGAAACGGCGGCGCCGCTGCGCTTCTACCTGCATCCGGGCTCGCGCGTGCCGGCGCACTGCTCGGCCACGGGCAAGCTGTTCCTGGCGCAGCTGGCGCCGGCGCAGCGCCAGCGGCTGCTGGCCAACGTGGAGCTGGAACGCTACACGCAGAACACGCTGACCGACCACGCGCAGCTGGAAGCCGAACTGGAGCGCGTGAAGCGCGACGGCTACGCGATGGACGATGAAGAGTTCCTGCCGGGGCTGGTCTGCATCGGCGTGCTGGTGCCGGCCGTGGACGGCGGCAAGTCCAACCTGGGGCTGGCGCTGCAGGCCCCGGTGATGCGCGTGACGCGCGACAAGGTGCTGCAGTTGCTGCCCGCGCTGCAGCGTGCGGCGGGCGCGCTGGCGGCGATCGAGGCCGACAGCGCCGGCAACTGGCAGGGCGGCGCGGAAGAGGACGAATAGCGCGCACGGCGTCACGCGGATTGCTCCGCTTGCCGCAGTGCCGATGGCATGGCAGCAAGCAACAAGGAGCATGAGGTGACGCAAGACCAGTTTGGCAAGCCGGACCGGATGATTCCGGTGCGCAGCGCGTTCGGCATCGATTCCGGCCTGATGGTGCCGGCCTTCAGCCAGCGCGACGACCACGTGCCGGAGATCGATCCGGCCTACCGCTTCCAGCCCGAGGTGACGCTGGCAATCCTGTCCGGCTTCATGCGCGACCGGCGAGTGATGGTGCAGGGCCTGCACGGCAGCGGCAAGTCGACCCATATCGAGCAAGTCGCCGCGCGGCTGAACTGGCCTTGCGTGCGCGTCAACCTGGACGGGCATATCAGCCGGCTGGACCTGGTCGGCAAGGACGCCATCGTTATCCGCGACGGGCGCCAGGTCACCGAATTCCAGGAAGGCATCGTGCCGTGGGCGCTGCAGCGCCCGGTGGCGCTGATCTTCGATGAATACGACGCAGGCCGGCCCGATGTGATGTTCGTGATCCAGCGCATCCTGGAGCGCGACGGCAAGTTCACGCTGCTGGACCAGAACCGCGTGATCCGCCCGCATCCGTCTTTCCGCTTGTTTGCGACCTCCAATACCGTCGGCCTGGGCAACGTCAACGGCCTCTACCACGGCACCCAGCTGCTCAACCACGCGCAGATCGACCGCTGGAACGTGGTCGCCACGCTGGACTACCTGCCGCATGAAGAGGAGGCCGGCATCGTGCTGGCGCGCGTGCCGGAGCTGGACCACGACGCCGGGCGCGCGCTGGTCGATGCGATGGTGGCGCTGGCCGGCCTCACGCGCCGCGGGTTTGCCGCCGGCGATGTGTCGGCGCTGATGTCGCCGCGCACGGTGATCAGCTGGGCCGAGAACTGCCAGATCTTCCGCGACCCCGCGCTCGCCTTCCGCCTGACCTTCCTGAACAAGTGCGACGAGGCCGAGCGGCCGGTGGTGGCCGAGTACTACCAGCGTTGCTTCGGCCACCTGCCGGGTGAGGCCGCCGGCGTGAGCGCCGAGTCGGAGCCCGCGCGATGAGTGCGGCCACGGTCGCGCAGCAGTTGCGCCGGCGCCAGTGGCAGGATGCGCTGTCCGGTGCCGCGGTGCGCGCGATCACCGGCGATGCGGCGCTGCATTTCCGCGACGGCCAGCTCTGGCGCGCGATGCGCCCGGTGCCGCAGCATGCGCCGCACTTGCGCACGGACCTGGAAACCGACACCGCCACCTGCCTGCGCGGCGCGGCCGATGGTGCCGCGCTGCGCCAGGCGCATTCCGACGCCGCGCTGCATCGGCAACTGTGCCCGGCCGATCCGGTCGAGCGCCTGGTCTTCGAACTGCTGGAGCAGCTGCGTTGCGAGACCCGCCTGCCGCGCGGCATGGCCGGCGTGGCGGCTAACCTGCGCCACCGCTTCATGGCGTGGTCGCGGGCCTTCCATCGCTCCGGGCTGACCGAGGGGCATCTCGGCATCCTGCTCTATACCGTGGCGCAGGTGTCGTGGTCGCGCCTGACGGGGGAGCCGGTGCTGGAAGAGACCGAAGACCTGATCGAGGCCACGCGCGCCGCCATCGTGCCGGTGCTCGGCACCTCGCTGGCCGGCCTGCGCGCGCAACGCCACGACCAGGCCGCCTACGCCGCGCACGCACTGGCGCTGGCGCGCGCGGTGGCGCAGATGATCCGTACCGAAGCCCCGCTTGCCGGCGAAGACGACGACAACTCAGCCTCGGCCGCGCGCGCCGGGTTTGCGCTGTGGCTGGATTTCGACGAACCGCCTGCGGAAGACTTTGCACTGGCCGACAGCGGCCACAGCCGCGTGCTGGCTGACGCCACCGACGGTTACCGCGTCTTCACCGCCCGCTACGACCGCGAAGTGCGCGCCGCCACGCTGGTGCGCCGCGCCTTGCTGGACGAGTACCGCACGCGGCTCGACGCACGCATCGCGCGCGCGGGCGTGAACGTCGCCCGGCTGGCGCGCCGGCTGCGCGCCGCGCTGTCGCAGCCGCGCGTGGACGGCTGGTCCTTCGGCGAGGAAAGCGGCCGCATCGACGGCCGCCGCCTGGCGCAACTGGTCAGCTCCCCCGCCGAGCGCCGGCTCTTCCGCCTGGAAGCGCACAAGGCCCATGCCGACTGCGTGGTCGCCTTCCTGATCGATTGTTCGGGCTCCATGAAGGCGCAGGCCGAGCCGCTTACGCTGCTGATCGACATGCTCACCCGCGCGCTCGACCAGGCCGGCGTGGCCACCGAGGTGCTCGGCTTCACCACCAACGCCTGGAACGGCGGCCGCGCCCGCGCCGACTGGCTCGCGCGCGCCCGCCCGCAGCACCCTGGCCGGCTCAACGAGACCTGCCATATGGTGTTCAAGGACGCGCAGCGCAGCTGGCGGCGCGCGCGCACCGACATCGCCGCGCTGCTCAAGGCCGACCTGTTCCGCGAAGGCGTGGACGGCGAGGCGGTGGAGTGGGCATGCGCGCGGCTGCACGCCACCGGCAAGGTGCGCCGCATCCTGGTGGTGGTGTCCGACGGCAGCCCCATGGATACCGCGACCGGGCAGGCCAACGACGCTTGCTACCTGGACAACCACCTGAAGGCCGTGGTGGCGCGGCACGAGGCGCTGCGGGATGTGGAAGTGCTGGGGCTGGGGGTGGGGCTGGATTTGAGCCCCTACTACCGGCACACGCTGGCGCTGGACCTGTCGCAGCCGGTGGATATGGCGATGCTGGATGAGGT
>NZ_JBYSZI010000116.1:0-8526 GCF_058787075.1 Cupriavidus sp. FW305-46 | reverse complement strand
CACCCGCCCCGCCCCCACGACCACCGAGACCCAGCCATGACCATCCGCATCCTGCTGATCGACGACCACACCCTGTTCCGCTCGGGCATCCGTGCGCTGCTGCAGCGGCAGGCCGACTTCGAGATCGTCGACGAAGCCGCCGACGGCGTGGAAGGCATCAAGCGCGCCAAGCAGCACCGTCCCGACGTGATCCTGCTGGACCTGAACATGCCCGGCCTGTCCGGCCTGGAAGCCCTGCAGCTGCTGGTGGAAGACCTGCCGCAGACCGCCGTGATCGTGCTGACCGTGTCCGAGGAAGCCGAGGAACTGGCCGCCGCGCTGCGGGGGGGCGCGCGCGGCTACCTGATCAAGAATATCGAGACCGAGGCGCTGATCGCCGGCATCCGCCGTGCCGCGGCCGGCGAACCGGTCATCTCCGACAGCATGACCGCCAAGCTGGTGGCCCAGTTCCGCGCTCCCGCACCGGTGGCCGCGGCGCGCCAGGACGAAGCGCCGCGGCTGACCGCGCGCGAGCGCGAGATCGTGCAGGGCCTGGCGCGCGGCGAAAGCAACAAGGAGATCGCGCGCGACCTGGGCGTGGCGGAAAGCACGGTGAAGATCCACGTGCAGAACATCCTGAAGAAGCTGAACCTGGCCAGCCGCGTGCAGGTGGCCGTCTATGCCGTCGAGCACGGGCTGAACGCAGCGTGCTGAACGCGGCGCAGTGTCCGCCACGACAGCCCTGCATGTTGCGCGCCCGACACCCCAACGTCGTCCGATTCCTACAGCGATTTCAGCCCTAGTCCGGGGGGACGCCGGCGCCCCCTGATCTAGGCTGAACTGTAAGCAGTTGGCTCTCCGAGGCCACCCCGGTCCGGAAGCCCGGCTTGCCAGATCCACAACAAGGAGCACGCCATGGGAATCGGCACCATTCTCCTGATCATCCTGATCCTGCTGCTGATCGGCGCACTGCCGGCCTGGCCCTACAGTTCCGGCTGGGGCTACTGGCCTAGCGGCGGCCTGGGCCTGATCGTCCTGATCGTGGTGCTGCTCGTGGTGCTTGGCCGGATCTAGCGTTCCTGGCCAGCCTGCGGGCAACGCACGCCGGCTGGCGCACGCAGCGGCGCCAGCGCGGGGCTACCCTTGTCGCTGCCGCGCCGGCGCCCTATAACGAAGCGCGGGCGTGTGCCACCGCATCGCCCGGTTCCTTCCCCCATTTGCAAGGAGACCCAGATGCCAGCCAAATCCAAGGCGCAACAGCAGGCCGCGGGAGCGGCGCTCTCCGCAAAGCGCGGCGAAAAGAAGGCCGGATCGCTCAAGGGACCTTCCCGCTCGATGTATAAATCGATGAGCGAAAAGGAACTCGACAAGATGGCTTCGACCAAGACCAAGGGCATGCCGAAGCACAAGTCAGACAGTTGATCCGGGACCAGCGTCAGCGATGCTGCCGGGTTGCTCCCCTCTCCCACCTGCGGGAGAGGGGAGCAACCAAGCGGTCTGCCAGGCTGCCTGCCTATCTGGCACCGCCCTTCTTTCCCCCGACCCTCCCCCTCACCGGCCCGCCGCAATAGCCGGGCAAACGTCTTGCGCGGGCGCTGCGCGCCAGCCGGATCGACTCCGCCAGCGCCAGCCCGAATCCCGCAACGCTGCCGAGGTCCTGTTCCACCCGCTCGCGCAGGAAGGCGGCCCAGGAGAAATCGCCGGCAGCGCTGCCAGGCTTGCGGCAGGCCCCGGCCTCGCGCGCAAAGGCAGCCAGGCTGCGATAGGGATCGTCGCGCATGCCCCGCACAGTGGGCGGCAGCGCCTTCGGGCCCAGCAGCTGGCCGTGCTCGTCATAGGGATGGACATGGCCGAGACGGCGCATCCGTTTCCAGAACGCCGACGGGCTCAGGCGGCTGAAGTCATGCAGCACGCGCACGGGTGCCTGCTCGTAGCCGAGATCCAGCCACGCCCGCGCCCAGTGATGGTGATCGATGATATAGAGGCTGCCGCCCGGCCCGGCCACGGTCTTGACGCGATGGCGGCGCATGAAGCGCCGCAGCGCCGCGTGGTCGTCCGGGTTCGCGTGGCGCTGCGTGACATCCATCTTGTAGCTGACGTGGGCATAACCCAGCGTCAGCTGGGTCGGGCGCAGGCGAGCCAGTTCGGCAACGGCGTTGCCTCGCGCGCTGCGCGGCGTGCCTGGTTCAGCGCTGCCGGCCGCGGCAGCGCGGCGCTCAGTCGTTCTCGGCACGCTTCTGGTCGACGAAGTGCTCAAGCTCGCTGCCCGGGTCTTCGTTGCCGGTGCTCTCTTCGGCAACCGCCTCGCGTGCGAGCGGGCGTGGCCAGTACTCACCCTCGCCGCCGCGTATGGGCTCGCCGTGGCGGGCGGGATTGAAATCCGTCCACTGGCCGCATTCCCAGTTGCCTTGCGCGCATTCCAGCGCGCTCGCCCCGGCTTCACGCAGCACGTCCACGGCAACGGAATCGAGGCCGTTGTTGACGCATGCCGCCAGCATGACGCGGTCCACCGCGCCGCTTTCCGGCGTACTGTCCGGCCCCACCGACATGATGGATACGTCCCACACGGAGAAGCCGCGCGAGAACAGGGTACGTGCCACGTCTTCGGCGCTGGCAATCGAATCGAAACGTCCGGCTACGATCGATGACATGATGACTGACTCCCATGATGGTGGCGATGGTCATGACTGCTGTCATCCACATTGCAAGAGCCACGCCTGCGCCTGCTGTGCGGCACGCCGCGCGCACGGCCTGCATGGCGCGCACGCCGGCGTGCAATATTTGCAAAGGCGGCCCCGGAACTACATGCCCCGCCCTGGCGCCTCAGCCGTTGACGACCTCGCCGCCGTTGATGTGCAGGATCTGCCCGGTGACATAGCTGGCCGCGTCGGATGCCAGGAAAACAAAGCCCGCCGCCACCTCGAACGGTTGTCCCGGGCGCCCCATCGGCGTCTTCTTGCCAAATTCGGCCACTTCCTCCGCGGTGAAGGTCGACGGGATCAGCGGTGTCCAGATCGGGCCCGGCGCAACGCCGTTGACACGGATGCCGCGCTCGACCACCTGCAGCGCCAGGGAGCGCGTGAAAGACACGATCGCACCCTTGGTGGCGGAATAATCCAGCAGGTGCTTGCTGCCGCGATACGCGGTCACCGAAGTGGTGTTCAGTATTGACGCGCCCGACTTCAGGTGCGGCAGCACCGCGCGCGTCAGGTGGAACATCGCAAACACATTGGTGCGGAAGGTGGCCTCCACCTGGCTGGCGTCGACCTCTTCCAGCGAGGCCTTGGGGTGTTGCTCGGCGGCGTTGTTGACCAGGATGTCGAGCTTGCCGTACTGCTGCAACGCCTGTCGCGCCACGGCCTCGGCATGCGCGCGGTTAGCGAGGTCGCCGGCGATCGCCAGGCATTTGCGGCCCGCCCCCTCAACCAGCTCGACGGTCTCGCGCGCATCGGCATGCTCATCGAGATAGGCGATGGCGACATCGGCGCCTTCACGCGCAAAGGCCACCGCAATGGCCCGGCCGATGCCGCTGTCGCCGCCGGTGATCAGCGCCGCGCGCCCGCGCAGCCGGCCGCTGCCGACATAGTCGTCGGCGCCGCTGTCCGGCTGCGGCCGCATGGCGGACTCCAGGCCAGGTTGGCGCGACTGGTGCTGGGGCGGGATGCTGGTCGGTGTGGACATGGCTGGCTCCTGTCTGCGCGGCCGCATCGCGGCCCTTGCAGGTGCCGCGCAAATTCCATGCCGCAAACGGCGAGCCCGGGCCACGCCGCCCGTAACCCTTACATTGCCCGGCAATCCTTACAGCGCCCCGGGCGGCCAGCCCGCCTGGCCCCGCGCACGCGTCGGGGCACGGATATTGCGGCCATTGCAGGCATGAACGTCACCGGCCCGGCGCGCCTGCGGCAGTTGCCGCACGGGCCCGCCGCACCAGGCAGTGCGGCGGAAGACGCCCGGGCCCCACAGCCAGGAGGCAACCATGTTCAACTTCCGCAACGAGCGCAGCCGCAGCGGCCCCCGCAGCGGCAGCGAAACGCAGCGCCGCGAGCGCGGCCCGGCGCAACGGACGCGCGACCAGGGCCGGGGCAGCGGCTCGGAGGACTGGGGACAGGAATGGGGCGAGGACTGGCGCGGCGACAGCAGCGGCCAATCCGCGCCTCCGGGCCGCGAACGCGAGTCCGAGCGCCATGGCGGCCCGTGGTACCAGCAGGACACGCCTGCCGGCCAACGCCGCGGCAGTTGGGGCGAACAGGGCTATGGCGCTGCCGACACGGGCGGCACCGGCCATCCGTACAGCAGCGGCTACGGTGGCTACCGGCCGGCCCCGCAGGACAGCGGCTATCGCAGCGAAGAACGCGAATCGGGCTATGGCTACCGCGATGAAGACCGCTTCGGCCCGCGCGGACGCCGCAGCGAACTCAGCGATGAGAATGACCCGCGCCAGCCTGGCCGCGGTTGGCACGGTGGTGAAGAAGAATGGGGTGAACGCGGCGGCCGCGCCATGCACTGGCGCGAAGGCATGGAACGCGACCGCGCGCAGCGCGCCGGGCAGCCGAGCTATGGCGGCGGCTATTTTGGCGATGCCGGCAGCGGTGGCCAGTCGTACAGTGGCGGCCAGCGTGTGTACCCGGATGATCCGGGCTACCGGCGCCACGCGCCCTATACGGCGCAAGCGGGAGCGCCAGGCGGCCAGCGCGCCGGGCGCCGTCCGGTCGGCCCCAAGGGCTACCGCCGCGCCGATGAGCGCGTGCGCGAGGATGTGTGCGAACGTCTGGCGATGAACCCCTATGTCGATGTCCACGACGTCAGCGTGGAAGTGGCCAACGGCGTGGTGACGCTGGACGGCACCGTGCGCGAGCGCCGCGAGAAGTACGTGATCGAGGACATTGCCGATGCCGTGTTCGGCGTCACCGAGGTGAACAATCACCTGCGCGTGCAGCGCCAGCCAGGCGCCGCGTGGGCGGCGGGCTCCGAGGTCGGCGGCGACGATGCGGCCGGCACCGATGCTTCGGGGATCTCGCCCGAGCGCACGCTGAACAAGAGTTGATGCGCCCATGCGCCGCCAGCCTCGCAAGCTGTGCCCGGGCAGCAAGCTGATGGTGCCGCTGGATGCCCTGCGTCCCACCCAGATCACGGTAGGCGGCTACCATGTCGCGCAGAAGGTCCATGTCACCCGGCGCCTGCCGCCGGAGGACCGCGCCGCGTTCCTGGACCGGCACCGCGTACACCTGGTGATCGGTCCGGAACAGGCCCTGTACGTGGTCGACCACCATCACTGGGTGCGCGCCTGGCACGATCTCGGGCTCACCCATGTGCCGGGCGTGGTGCGCGCCGACCTGAGCGACATGAACCTGCCGGCGTTCTGGCGCCACATGGTGGCTGAGCACATGGTCCACCCTTACGACGAGTACGGGCGCCGCCGTCCGCTGACGGAACTGCCTGCCGGCGTCCATGACATGCGCGACGACCCGTATCGCAGCCTCGAGGCTTTCGTGCAGCTGGCCGGCGGCTATCGCAAGGTCAAGACCGCCTATATGGATTTCCGCTGGGCCGACTATTTCCGCCGCCACGTGGCGGGCCCGTTCGACACCCCGCATCACTTTGCCATCGCGCTGGCGCAGGCGTTCCGGCTGGCCCACGCCGCGGGCGCGCGCGGCCTGCCCGGCTACATCGGCCCACTGGGGTGCTGAGCCGGTTCAGTTGTCCTGGCCTGCTGCTATCGGCCAGGCCAGGCCACGCTATTGCGCGCCGGATACCGCCGCCGGCGCGCTGGCGGACTCGGCCTGCGGCATGCCAAGCTCGTCGGTGGCCGCCTGCGGCGCGGGCCGCTCCGCGGGCGGCTCGGCGCGCTCCGCGCTGACCGGGCCGGCGCGCGCGACGGTGATCATCTCGCGCAGCCAGTTGACCAGCAGGCTGCTGTAGCCGCGCTGGCTTTCCTCTTCCGTCAGGCCGTGGTCGGCACCCTTGATCACGCGGTAGGTCATGGAGTTGGCATGCACGCAGGCATCCACGTAGCTCATCACCGCGGCGTGCGGCACCACCTGGTCGTGCTCGGATTCGATCACCAGCACGTCGCCGGCAAATTCCGCGCAAGCGCGCAGGGCGCGGTTGCTCTCGGGCGGCACCACGCTGCGCCGGTAGGCCACCAGGTCCTGTTCGCGATGCAGCTGGCGCTTGGGCAGTTCCCAGCCCGAGTCCATGTACAGCGCCGGCGCGCGGAACGCCATCCAGCGCACCTGGCGCAGCGTGCTCAGCAGCGCAGCCAGGTAGCCGCCGTAGCTGCTGCCCACCACCGCGATGGCGTTGCGGTCCACTTCGGGCTGGCGCACCAGCACATCGTAGGCGGCCACCACGTCGGCCAGGTTGCGCATGCGGCTGACGGTCTCGTATTGCGCCTGGGTGCCGGCGTGCCCGGTCAGGTCGAAGGTCAGGCAGACGCAGCCCAGCCCCGCCACCTTGCGCGCGCGGGCCAGGTACTGCTGCTGGCTGCCGCCCCAGCCGTGGACAAACAGCACGCCCGGCAGCCTGGTTTGCGGGCTGATCAGGGTGCCGGCAATGGTGCCGCCTTCGCTTTCTATCTGCAGCAGGTCTTCATGCGTTGCCATCGGATTCAGGCTCCAGTCGTGCGTATTTAGTCAACGGACCGGCGTGCCGGTCCTCTCCCTGGAAGTAGATCTCGGCGTCGTCCGGCACGCGCACGCCCTTGCCATAGACCTCGCGCGTGGCAGCCACCGCGCGGGCGCGGCGCGGATCCTCGCGCAGCGCGGCCAGCGCCGCCAGTTCGGCGCCGGTCGCGCCGCCCACCCGCCAGGACTGTTCCAGCACGCCCCCAAGCACTTGCCCGTGGCCGGCGCTGCCCGCGGGCGAGCCGAAGGCGACGTCGTAGTTGCAGCGCGACAGCACCATGCTCCCGGCATCGCCATAGCACGCGAGCGCGGCTTCGTGGTACACCATCGCGGCCCGCACCGCGGCCAGCGTGCGGGCGTCGAACGGGTGCTGCAGCAGCGCCTCGAGGCCGCCGCGCACCATTGTCAGCGTCGAGCCGCCATAGACCTTCTGCCCGTGGTTGTTGGCAGTGAGCCCTTGCGTGCCGCAATAGCTGGCCCGCAGGCCCGCCAGTTCCACCTGCCCCACGCTGTAGGTCTGCGGCGCATCCAGGTCGCGCTCCGCCACCAGGCCATGGGCTTCCACCACGTCGGGCGCCATCGCGGCAAGTGCCTCGTCCAGCGAGCGTTCGTCGTGGACCACGCGCTGGCCCAGCCCGCCGACGCCGTACGGTTCTTTCAGCCGTACCGGCCCCAGCGCCAGCAGGCGCATTGCCGCAATCCGCGCGTCGCCGAGCGTGAAGGCGGTGAAGCCCGGCAGGGTAGCGCCCACCACGCGTCGCACAAAGTCCTCGGACCAGCCCCGCGGCGCTGCCGCGCCGGGCGCCACCAGGCCGTGCGTGATCGCCTTGGTGGCCACGAAGGCGTAAGGCACCACCCCACCAAACAGGTCGCCCGCGTCCCGCACGCCGAGGTCCTGGGCCAGCTTGCGCCCCACCAGCGTCTGCGCGGGCACCAGGTACGGCACAGGCAGCCCCGCATCAGGCGCGGCGTAGGCGCCTGCGAAGGTCAGACCCGCAATGTCGGCGACCTTGCGGGCAATATTGGCAAGGGTCGTGCCATGGTGGCTGTCGGCCTTGCCCAGGGTCTCGCAACCGTAGACCATCACCGCACGCCCGCGCGCCGGCGGGTTGCCCGGGGCGGCGCGCTTTCGATGCGTTGCCTTGCTCGGTTCGGACACGGGCGGCTCCTTGCTGGTGGCTGTCGCTCGATGGGATGGGAGGGGCCGCATGGGCTACGAGCTGGGCGCCACGGTGGGTGAGCGGCTCCCGGCATCGCTGCCGGCCAGCCGGCGCCCGCGCGCTGCGCGCGCCTGCCGCTTGGCGGCGTGGTTCTCGCGCGCCTCGTCCAGCGAATGGCTCGACTTGATACCGTCTTCCTTGTCAGCCAGCTCGGCCAGGTGGCGATAGAAGGTCACCAGCTGGCGCAGCTCTTCCTCGTCCAGGTCTTCGATCGACACCAGCATATTGCTGGCTTCGCGGTGCGAGGCGAGCAGTTCATTGAGCTTCAGGTGGACCGCGACCGCGTCCTTGTTCTGGCTCTGCTGGATCAGGAACACCATCAGGAAGGTGACGATGGTGGTGCCGGTGTTGATGACCAGTTGCCAGGTCTCGGAATAGGAAAACAATGGGCCGGTGATGGCCCACGCGGCCACCACGCTGACGGCCAGCACGAATGCGACGGGCGATCCGGCCTGGCGCGTGGCGGCGCCGGCGAAGCGGTCAAAGGCATGTAGCACGCCATGCTTGCCGGACCCGGATCGATGGTCAATGCCTGGCGGGATTGGGCTGGAATTGTTCATTGTTGGCGCTCCCACAGAGGGTGGCTGTTTGTGATTGGCGTCATTTGGTTGGTTTATGGCGCTTGGCGGGTGTGGCTTTATTGGCTTGGCGGTATCCGGTCGCTTATCGTCCTTGGCGGGCGTGGCTGTTTCGCCGGCGTAGCC
>NZ_JBYSZI010000115.1:0-8776 GCF_058787075.1 Cupriavidus sp. FW305-46 | reverse complement strand
CGGGGAATACAGGGGGAAAGCGGGCGGGCACGTGGGCCCCGCGAAACGACCCGACGATTGTATTCGAAAAGACGCAATGGCATCGGGCGTCACCCCGGCGGCCCCGGCCACCTTCCCGGCCACCTTTCCTGCCCCCTTCCTCGGTATACTCTGGGTCACCTTACCCACTGCACCAGGTTCGTGCCCCAGCCCTCCGACCCGCCTTCCGGCAAGACCGCCGCAGACTACGACTTCACCGAACAGGTGGGCCACCTGCTGCGGCGCGCCTACCAGCGCCATGTGGCGATCTTCCAGCAGACCATCCCGGATTCGCAGCTGACCGCGGCGCAGTTCGTGGTGCTGTGCGCGGTCAGGGACCGCCAGCCGTGTTCGATGAACGAGGTGGTGCGCGCCACCGCCATCGACCAGGCCACGGTGCGGGGCATCATCGACCGGCTGAAGTCGCGTGAGCTGATTGCGGTGTCGCACGATCCCAATGACCGGCGCAAGGTGGTGGTGACGGTCACGCCCGACGGGCTGGCACTGATCGACGAGACCGTGCCGTTTGCGAAGGAGATCTCGGAGCAGACCTTCGGCAGCCTGAATCCGGCCGAGCGTGTGGCGGTGACTTACCTGCTGCGCAAGATGAGTGAGATCGACGAGGGGAACGGCGTCTAGGGTCCACGGACGCCGAGGGTTTTCTCCCCTCTCCCGCTTGCGGGAGAGGGAGCAAACAGTCAGCTTTTCAGCGCCGCCAGCACCGTCTCAGGGACGAACGGCGGCCGTCGCAGCCGCACCCCCAGCGCATCGAACAAGGCATTGGCAAGCGCCGGCGCGCCCGGCAGCGAGGCCGATTCGCCCGCGCCCAGCGGCGGCTCCGACTGGCGCGGCATCAGCACCACTTCAATCGGCGGGATTTCCGGGAAGGTCAGCAGCGGATAGCTGCCCCATTCGCGGCTGGCGACCCCATCCGCATCGAAGCGCACCTGCTCCTTCAGCACCCGGCTGATGGTCTGCACCACGTTGCCGTGGATCTGGTGGCGCACGCCGTCGGGATTGACCATCATGCCGGTATCCTGCCCGACCACCACCTTCTCGATGGTGATGCGGCCGCTGCCGGCATCCACCGCCAGGTCCACCACCCAGGCCGACCAGGCTGCGCCGAAGCCCGGGAAACGGCTGTGGATATAGCGGGCATAGGCCACGCCCCGGCCGCGCAGCCGGCCATCGGCATCCGCGATGCCCCGCGACCCGGCCACGCCCCGCTGCCAGCCAGCCGCTTCAGCCACGGCACGCAGCAAGGCCGCGGCACGTTCATCCCGCAGGTGCCGCAACCGGAAATCCACGGGATCGGCACCCGCCTCTGCCGCCAGCTCATCGATCACGCACTCATGCGCAAACGCATTGGGCAGCGCCGACACGCCACGCAGCCAGGACGCGCGCACGATCGCGGGGGTGTCGTCGCAACCGATGCGGCGCGCGCCATACGCGTATGGCGGCACGGCGGTGCGATCGCCCATCTCAAGCGTGCGCGGCGCGTTGGGCACGGCACCGGTCAGCACCAGCGCCAGCGTGGGCGCATCGTTGGACGGATAGCGGCTGGTGAAGTCATAGCCAAGCAGCGCGCCGTCCGGCCCCAGCGTAGCGCTGACGTCCATCAATTGGGCCGCGCCCTTGGGCTCCCACAGGTGTTCCTGTTCGCGCGATAGCTGCACGCGCACGGGCCGCCCGACCGCGCGCGCCAGCAGTGCCGCGTCGGCGCAGACATCGTCGGCGCAGTTGCGCCCGTAGCAGCCGGCGGCCTCCAAGCGCACGACCTCGATGCGGTCTTCGCCGAGCCCGCACAGCCTGGCCAGGTCGATGCGCAGCACATGCGGGTTCTGCGTGCCGGACCACACCGTCAGGCCATCGTCATGCCAGTCGGCCACCGCGCATGACGGGCCGATCGAGCCATGCATCTGGTACGGCCAGACGAAGCGCCGCTGCAAGACCTTGCCGGCGCCGCTTGCCGGCGGCTCGCCGTCGGACAGCAACTCGCGCCGCGTGGCGGGGTTGGCGCGCAGCGCGGGCTCCGGATCGTCCAGCGCGGGCAGCGGCGGCACCGGCTTCCAGCGCACGCGCAGCCGGCGCGCGGCCTGCACCGCGTATTCCTCGCGCTCGGCCACCACGCCGACAAAATCGCCCCGCACCACCACATCGACCAGGCCGGGTATATCGCGCACGGAGTCGCGGTCGACTTCCAGCAGGCTGTTGCCGACAAAGTCGCCGCTGTCGCGCCCCGCATATGGGGGCCGCACCACGCGGCCATGCAGCATGCCGGGCACGCGCACGTCGTGGACAAAAGTCAGCGCGCCGCGCACCTTGCCGGGAATATCGACGCGGCCCGCGGCGCGGCCGACGATGCGGTAGGACTCGACCGGCTTGGTCGGTATGTCTTCGGCCAGCGGCAGTTCCAGGTGCTCGCCGGCAAGCAGCGCGCCATAGCCGATGCTGGCCTGCGTGCCGGGATCGCGGAACATGCCGTCCTCTGCCTCCAGCCTGCCGGCCTCTACGCCGAGGTGCTGCGCGGCACGCGCCTGCAGCCACGCACGGGCCTGTGCCGCGGCGCGGCGCAACGGCAGCGCCGAGATCTGGATCGATGCGCTGGCGATAGTGGGACCCTGGTTGGGGGTGGCTTCGGTATGGCCAAGCACCATGCGTACGCGTTCGAGCGGCACGTCGAGTTCTTCGGCCACGATCTGCGCCAGCGCCGTGCGGATGCCGGTGCCCAGGTCGACGTGGCCGTTGAAGGCCAGCACCTCGCCGCTGTCGCGCACGGCAATGAAGATGTCCGGCAGCGCCGGCACGTAGTCCGAAGCCGCGCCGGGCTGGCCCGGCGCGGGCCGCGGCGCCGCCTGCGGGGCGCGCGTCACCAGCAGCACGCCGGTGGCCTGCAGCAGCGCCAGCCGCAGCGTGCGGGGCGTGTCGGCGTCGGCCTGTGCCGCGGGTTGCAGGTTGGTTGCCGTCATCGTTCTGCCATCTCCTTCACCGGCTGCGCCCCGGGGCGCCCGTTATACTGCAAGCCAACAGTGGAATAGCCCAAGCATCGACCATGACGATCACGACCGCGCCCAAGCCAACCGCAAAGCGGGCGCCAGCCGGCACGCGGGCCAGGCAAGCGCAGGACAGCCGCGACCGCATCCTGAAGGCTGCGATCAAGGTCTTCGCCCAGCGCGGCTACGACGGGGGCCGCATCGAACGCATCTCGTCGCTGGCCAAGACCTACGACCGGATGATCTATTACTACTTCGGCAGCAAGGAAAAGCTGTTTGTTGAAGTGCTGGAGACCATCTACCTGCAGCTCAATGAAGCCGAGCAGCAGCTGGAACATGAGCTCGACGCTGCCGACCCCGTGCGCGCGCTGTCGCAGCTGATCGACTTCGTCTGGCAGTACTACCTCGACCATCCGGAGTTCGTCGCCATCCTGATCAGCGAGAACATGAGCCAGGGCAAGCACGCGAAGAAGTCGGTGCGGCTGCGCGAGATCTCCAGCTACGCGCTGTCGGTGCTCGACGGCATCCTCGCGCGCGGCAAGGCCGCGGGGCTGTTCCGGCCCGATGCGGGCGCGCGCGATGTCTATATGGTGATCGCTTCGCTTGGCTACTTCTACAACTCCAACCATCATACGCTCAGCGCCTTCCTGGGCGAACCCATGATGAGCCCGCCCGCGCTGGCGCACTGGCGCGATGTGATCCAGCAGACGGTGCTGCGCGCGGTGGCCGTGCCCGGCGCGGTGCCGGATGTGGATGTGGCGCCGCCGGCCGCGCCGCGCAAACCGGCCCGCGGCCGGCGCGCGGCGGCAGGCTGACGCCAGGCCTGGCCGCATCGCCACGCCTCAGGCGGCGGCGCGCACGCCGGCAACCTGCGCCAGCGCCTCGTCGCGCGTCAGCACGGTGGCGTATTTCTGCGCCATGTCGAACAGGTTGGCGTCATGCGGACCCAGCGCGCGGTCGCCTACGCAATCCGACACCACCAGCGGGCGGAAGCCCAGCGACATCGCGTCAACCACGCTGGCGCGCACGCAGCCGCTGGTGACGCACCCCGCCACCAGCAGCGTCTGCACGCCGCGCTGCGTCAGCCACGCCGCCAGCGAGGTACCGAAGAACGCCGACGGCACGGTCTTGCGCACCACCAGCTCTCCCGGCGCGGGGGCCAGCTCCGGCACGATCTTGCTGTTGTGGCCATCCTCCTTCAGCGTCAGCATGCCCGGCACCTTCAGCGTGAAGATATTGTGGTCGCTGTCGTCGTCGGCAAACACGATGCGGCTATGCGCCACCGGCCAACCCTGCTCGCGCGCGCTGCGCAGCAGCGGCTGGGTATTGCGGATCGCCTCGGGGATATTGCCGCCGCCGAACACCGCCGGATCGGCGAAGCCGTTGACGAAGTCGATGATCAGCAGGCCGTATGGGGCCTTCAGTTCCATCGACGCGCCGAAGCCCTGACGCTGGTAAGTCTGCACGGCGTCATCCATGGCGCGCGTCCTTGTAGAGAGAAGCGACCGGCGCGTGGTGGCCGTCCATCACCTTGCCGCGCACCACCACCGGCTCGCCGTCCAGGCTGACGGTGCAGTGGCGCACCGGGATATCGATATGGCAGGCGGTGGTGCGGCTGCCACCGGCTTCGTTGTTGGGACCGAACGAGCACAGGAAGTTGCCCTCGTAGGCACGCGCATCCATGCCGATGGTGGCCTCGCGGTCGTACATCGCCAGCGCCGACCAGCTGGCGCGCGGCTGCAGCCCCCAGCCGATATGCGACATGGCATAGGCCTCGGGGTCGTTGAACGAGGCCATGTAGTCGGCCAGCAGCTCGGCGTCCACGCCGCCTTCGATGCTGCGCACGTAGCCGGCTTCGACCGTGATGCGGATCGGCGCCTGGAGATAGGACTTCATCGGCAGCAGGATGGCGCCGCGGTCCAGCACGATGGTGCCGTTGGTGCCGCCCTCGTCCGGCCAGGTCAGCACGAAGCCGCTCGGCCAGTGGTCCCAGCGGCCGGGCTCGTCGACAAAGCCGTACTCGCTGATCGCCGGGAATTCGCCCAGGCGGCAGCGCAGGTCCATGCCGGCGTCGGACACGATATGCATCTCGCGCGCCTTGCCCAGCCGCGCTGTCGCCGCTTTGACGCGGGCGCGATCGGCCTCGGTCGGCACCAGCCGCGCCAGCACTTCGGGCGGCTCCACCGCGAGCAGGATCCTGGTACCTTGCGCCAGGATCTCGTGCTGCTCGGGCGAGAACAGCAGCGTCATCAGGTCCAGCACCAGGTCGCTCGCCTTGAGCGCAGCGATGGCGGCGGGATTGCCGGTGAGCGGCGTGGTACCGAGGTAGGCCAGCGCGTCGCGGCTGAGCGCCTTTTCGCCGTTGACCGGCGGCAGGTCGAGCCGGTTGACGATGGCGCCCATCGATGCCGCCGCCACCATCGCGGTGCGCAGCGTCTGCGGATGCGTGGCGGCGCCGGTCAGCACGGTGACGGTCTGTCCCGGCTCAAGCTTCGACAGCGTCAGCACCTGCTTCCACGCCGCGGTCAGGTCGTAATCGCTTACGGGCATGTTCGCTCCTTGATCAGTTCAGCGCCGCACCCAGGAAATCGCCGAAGGCGCGGTAGAAGCCGCCCTCGTCGTCCCACGGGATCATGTGGCCGGCGTTGGCGACATGCGCAAGCAGCAGCGCGGGCAGCAGCTTGCGCATCTCCTGCACGTCTTCCTCGCGGATCACGTCGCCGCGGCCGGCGGTCATCAGCAGGGCCGGCACGGCGACGTGCGGCAGGTCGGCGTGGATATCGTCCTCATGGAAGCCATTGAAGCTGGCCAGGATCGCGCGCTCGTCGCAGGTATGCAGCCATTGCGCGCGCAGGCGCAGCTGGTCCTCGGTCCAGGTCGGGCAGAAGCGGCGCATGCCTTCCACGTCGATGCCCTGCTGCGCCAGCCGGATCGAATCGATGTACCACGGCAGTTGCGACGGATACGGGCGGCGGCCCGGGCCCGACACCGGCGGATCGACCAGCACCAGGCGCGTCAGGCCTGCCGGCTTGCTGCGCGCGGCGCGGATGCCGATGCGCGCGCCCATCGAATGGCCGACGATGGCGTAGCGCTGCAAGCCAAGCGCTTTGGCAAACGCGATCACATCGGCAGCCTGCGCATCGAGGCAGTAGTCCAGCTCAGCGCCGGCCTGCGACAGGCCGCGGCCGCGCACGTCGAGCACATAGGTATCGAACTGCCGCCCGAACTGCTCGCCGACAAAGCCCCAGGTCACCGCCGGGCTGGTGATGCCCGGCACGATGATGACGGCATCGCGCTGCGCGCGCGCGCCGCCCTGCCCGCCATAGCGCAGGTAGTGCTGGCGGATGCCGTTGGCGTTCACGTTGGCGCCGTAGAGAAAGGTGCTGTCTGCCATGGCCGCCCCCTTCAGTACGCGCCCGACAGCAGCGCGCCGGCGCCCGGCACCACCGGCTCCAGCCCCAGCCGCTTCAGCAGCGCATAGGTGGTGGCGACGGCGGCGGTGACCACAGGCTTGCCGGTCATTGCCTCGACCTTGGCCACGGCCGGCAGCGACGGCATCTGCACGCACGCCGACAGCACGATGACATCGGCGTCGGCCGTATTCATCTGCGCGACGATCTCCGGCAGCCGCGCCGGGTCATGGCGGCCCACCTCAAGGTTGTCGGGGATTTCCAGCGCGCGGTAGTCGACCACCTCATAGCCTTCATTACGGATGTAGTCGACCACCAGCTCGGTCAGCGGCTTCATATAGGGTGCCACCACGGCGATGCGCTTCGCGCCCATCACCTTGAGCGCATCCACCAGCGCGCCGGCGCTGGTGATCACCGGCGCGTCGCCGCCGTTCTCGGCGGTATGCGCCTGCAGGCGCTGCTCGGACACGCGGTGGTAGCCGTGGCCCATGGCCATGATGGCCACCAGGCAGGCGTAGCCGAGCACGTCGACGCGGGCGTCGCTCAGTTCCACCGCGCAGCGGTCGGATTCGGCGTCCATGGCCGCCAGCTCTTCCTTGACCACCTTCTTCATCCGCATCCGGCTTGAGTGAAAGGTGAAGCGTTCCGGGCGCACCAGCTGGCGCGCGGCCAGCATCGCCGGGATCTCGGTTTCCATGGTGGTGTTGGAGCTCGGCACGATCTGGCCGATTCGGAAAACTTTCTGCACTGTCGACTCCGTCATCTGTTTGTCTGTCTACCCTGCCTGCTTCGCCCTGGCGGCCCTGCATGCCGCGATTGATTGTAGTGTACACACTTTATCTAGGCAAACAGAATCTGCGTCGCCGCGAATTCACTCGTTCAGTGCATACTTAACTAACCAGTCCCTGTTTTTGCGCGCAAATTCACCGATATAGCGCGATGTGTGAGCGTCTTCACGTTTCAGTAAGGGTTTTCCATAGGTTAATCAATTTCTTCTTTTACTTTGATATTTTGAGTGTGTACACTCGTTTTCAACGGTCGGCCGAGTGGCCGCCCCAGCCCCCATCGACCTTGTGTCATTGCCAGGAGAAAGAACGTGCAAGGCAAACCGCGAATCGCAGTTGTCGGCGCCGGACTCGGAGGGACGGCCGCGGCCGCCCTGCTGCAGCGAGCCGGCTTCCAAGTCAGGCTGTATGAACAGGCACCGGCGTTCTCGCGCCTGGGCGCGGGCATCCATGTGGGGCCCAACGTGATGAAGATCATGCGGCGCATCGGCATCGAGGACGCACTCAACGACATGGGCTGCCACCCCGACTACTGGTACAGCCGCGACGGCCTGAGCGGCGCGGTGATCGCGCAGATCCCGCTGGGCGACTACGCGGAGCGCCACTACGGCGCCAGCTACCTGACCGTGCACCGCGGCGACTTCCACAAGCTGCTGACCGACGCCGTGGCGCCCGACACGCTGTTCTTCAACAAGAAGCTGGACAGCGTCACCGACCAGGGCGACGTGGTGCAGTTGCGCTTCACCGACGGCACGGCCGAAGAGGCCGACATCGTGATCGGCGCGGACGGCGTCAACTCGCGCATCCGCGAGACGCTGCTGGGCGCCGAGCCGCCCAAGTACACCGGCTACGTGGCGCATCGCGCGGTGTTCCCGATCTCGCGCGTCAAGGGCTTCACGCATGAGCGCTGCACCAAGTGGTGGACCGACGACCGCCACATGATGGTCTACTTCGATACCAGCAAGCTCGACGAGATCTACTACGTCACCGGCGTGCCCGAGCCCGACTGGGACATGAGCAAGAGCTGGGTGCCGAGCAGCATCGAGGAAATGCGCGCCGCATTCGACGGCTGGCACGAGGGTGTGCAGTCGCTGATCGAAGGCACCGTCGAAGTGACCAAGTGGCCGCTGCTGGAGCGCGACCCGCTGCCGTTGTGGAGCCGGGGCCGCCTGGTGCTGCTCGGCGATGCCTGCCACCCGATGAAGCCGCACATGGCACAAGGCGCCGCGATGGCGATCGAGGATGCCGCGATGCTTACGCGCTGCTTCACCGAGACCGGCGTGGACGACTTCGCCTCGGCATTCGCGCTGTATGAAGCGAACCGCAACGAGCGCGCAAGCAAGGTCCAGCTGGTCTCGCACAACAACACCTGGCTGCGCAGCAACGAGAACCCCGACTGGTGTTTCGGCTACGATGTCTTCAACGTGCCGCTGGTGTCGGCCGGGACCGGGACGCTGTCCGCAGCGGCCTGACGCCTGACCAACCCTGCCCGCCGCAGCCCCTCATCGAAGGGGCGCGGCGCAGCGATGCGTGATGTTCAAACCGCCCCCAAGCCCCCGATGAACACGCC
>NZ_JBYSZI010000114.1:0-9655 GCF_058787075.1 Cupriavidus sp. FW305-46 | reverse complement strand
GTGCGGCGGTCCTGGCCTGCTGCCAGTCGGGCGCGCCGACCAGCACGATGATCTCGCGCGAGACCCCGTCGGCCAGCGCTTTGCGGATCGGTCAGCCGCGCGCGGGTGGCCACGATACCAGCCTTTGCACCGGTGCGTCCTCACCGCCGGCAAAGCGCCGGGGCGGCACGCATCACGGTATCCAAAACAATTCAGAGAAGGTGTGCGAATGAACCGCATTGCGAAGATTCTGGGTGTCCTGGCTTTGGCCGTTCCTGCCGCCGCCCTTTCCGGAATGGCATCTGCCGCAGAGCAGGCCGCCGCAAAGGCTGACCCGGCCAAGGGTGAAACGCTGTACACGCAAGGTGCCCCCGACCGCAATGTGCCCGCCTGCCTGAGCTGCCACGGCGCCGCCGGCAACAGCGCTGCCGCCGCCAACCCGAAGCTGGCCGCCCAGCATCCCGAGTACGTCCACAAGCAGCTGGCCGACTTCAAGTCCAAGGCACGCAACAACGCGATCATGGTGCCGATGGCATCGGTACTGACCGACGAGGAAATGCGCAACGTCGGCGCCTACCTGGCCAAGCAGTCGCTCAAGCCGGCCACCGCCAAGAACAAGGACACCATCGAAGCCGGCCAGAAGATCTACCGCGGCGGCATCGCAGCCAAGGGCGTGCCCGCCTGCGCCGCCTGCCACGGTCCTACTGCCGCCGGCATCCCCGCCCAGTACCCGCGCATCGGCGGCCAGTGGGCGGACTATACCGAGGCACAACTGGTGGCATTCCGCCAGGGCACCCGCAAGAACAACCCGGTCATGACAACCATCGCCGCCAAGATGTCGGATGCCGAGATCAAGGCGGTGGCGGATTACGTCGCCGGCGTTCGATAACGATTCCGCGACTCCGCTGGCGCCCGCCAGGCGCCGGCGCGTTGGTTTGGCGGTCCCCCGTTCCGGCGGGGGGCCGCGGCATGCAACCGAACGCGCCTGTCACAATCGAAAAGGGTGGCCTGCTTGCCAAAGCAGGTCCGCCCTTTTTTCATTTCCAGCCGCACGTTGTTTTAGGTTTCCCTGCACATGTCGACCGCTTCCACTTCAGGGCTGCACCTGAAGACCTCTCACCGCGTGCTGCGCGACGCGGTCGAATTGTTGTCCTCGATGCGCTTCGCGATCGCGCTGCTGACGGTGATCTCCATCGCCAGCGTGATCGGCACCGTGCTCAAGCAGAACGAGCCGTATCCCAACTACGTCAACCAGTTCGGGCCGTTCTGGGCCGATGTGTTCCACACGCTGTCGCTGCAGAAGGTCTACGGTTCCTGGTGGTTCCTGCTGATCCTGGCCTTCCTGGTGGTGTCGACCAGCCTTTGCCTGATCCGCAATGCGCCCAGGATGGTGGCGGACATGCGCTCGTGGAAGGACCATGTGCGCGAGCGCAGCCTGCGCGCCTTCCATCACCGCGGCGAATTCGACGGCGCGCGCCCGCGCACCGAGGCGGTGAGCCGCCTGTCGGCGCTGCTGCGCAACCGCGGCTACCGCCTCAAGGCGGTCGAGCATGACGGCGCCACGCTGCTGGCGGCCAAGGCCGGCGCGGCCAACAAGGCCGGCTATATCCTGGCGCACACCGCCATCGTGGTGATCTGCATCGGCGGCCTGCTGGACGGCGACCTGCTGATCCGCGCGCAGATGTGGCTGGGCGGCAAGACCCCGATCAGCGGCAACGCGGTCATCAGCGAGATCCCGCCGCAGCACCGGCTGTCGGCGAGCAACCCGGGCTTTCGCGGCAACGCCTACGTGCCCGAGGGCTCGACCGTCTCCACCGCGATCCTGAACATTTCGGACGGCGCGCTGGTGCAGGACCTGCCGTTCGCGATCACGCTCAAGAAGTTCAAGGTCGATTTCTACGAGACCGGCATGCCCAAGCTGTTTGCCTCGGATGTGATCGTGACCGACCGCGCGACCGGCAAGCAGACCGAGGCCACCATCAAGGTGAACGAGCCCCTGATCGTCGACGGCATCGCCATCTACCAGTCCAGCTTCGAGGACGGCGGCTCGCGCCTGAAATTCGTCGGCTACCCGATGCAGGGCAGCGGCCACGCCACCTTCACCATCGATGGCGCGGTGGGCGGCAACAAGCCGCTGGCGGGCACCGGCACCAGCGCCGACAGCGATGGCCTGACGGTCGAGTTCAGCGACTTCCGGCTGATGAATATCGAGAACGTCACCGATGCCTCGGGCAAGCCCGACGCGCGTGGCGTGGCGCGCAAATCGTTCAACGAGACCCTGGAAAAGCACCTGGGCGCCGCCGCCAGCACCGACCGCGCCAAGACGCTGCGCAATGTCGGCCCGTCGGTGCAATACAAGCTGCGCGACCGCACCGGCCAGGCGCGCGAGTTCAACAACTACATGGTGCCGGTGCAGATGGACGGCCAGTCGGTGTTCCTGGCCGGCATGCGCGAATCGCCCAGCGAACAATTCCGCTATCTGCGCATCCCCGCCGACGACCAGGGCAGCGTGGCCGACTGGATGCGCCTGCGCGCCGCGCTGCAGGACCGCGCGCTGCGCGGCGAGGCCGCGCGCCGATTTGCGCTGGCCTCGATGCCAGGCGATGACAAGGTCGACCTGCGCCGCCAGCTGGCCGAAAGCTCGCTGCGTGCGCTCGACCTGTTCGCAGGCGCCACGCGGCCTACGCCGGATTCGCCCCCGGGCGGCTTCACCGCGATCGCCGCGTTCCTGGAGAAATCCGTGCCCCCGGCCGAGCAGCAGAAGGCCGCCGACGTGCTCCTGAAGATCCTGAACGGGTCGATGTGGGAGCTGTGGCAGCTGGCGCGCGCCCAGGACAAGCTGCCGGTGGTAGCCAACAGCGCCCAGAGCGGCACCTTCCTGCAGCAGGCCATCAACGCGCTGTCGGACAGTTTCTTCTACGGCGCGCCGGTGTTCCTGCAGCTCGACGACTTCAAGGAGATCAAGGCCAGCGTGTTCCAGCTGACCCGTGCGCCGGGCAAGAACATCGTGTATCTTGGCTGTCTGCTGCTGGTGCTGGGCGTGTTCGCGATGTTCTATATCCGTGAGCGCCGGGTCTGGATCTGGGTGAAAGACAAGCCCGCCGAGGGCGACACCGAGCCTGGCAGCCATGTGCTGATGGCGATGTCGACCCAGCGCCGCACGATGGATTTCGAAAAGGAATTCACGGCGCTGCGCGACGATATCGGCCGCGCCGCAGGGGGCCGCAGCGAGGCGCCCGAGCCCGCCGGCACCCCCCACTGAATTGAGCAGGTACGCTATGTCCTCAAATGTGAACCAGGCCGGTCCCGCCATGCGCGGCACCACGCGCGCCGACACCGGCGCTGACGAGGCCTATCTCGAACCTTCCTTCCTGCGCCGCCTGACCTGGGTGGACTGGCTCTTTGCGCTGGCGCTGGCAGTTGGCGCCGGCGTGGCGCTGTCGCAATACGGGCAGTGGATGGACGGCTACGACAAGGCCGTGCTGATCGGCGCCGTGCCTGCGTTCGCACTGCTCGGCTGGCACTGGAAGGCGGTGCGCCCGCTGATGCTGGCGCTCACCGCGCTGTCGCTGTTCGCGATCCAGCTCTACCAGGGGCAGCTGGCGCGCGCGGACCAGGCCTTCTTCCTGAAGTATTTCCTGTCAAGCCAGTCGGCCATCCTGTGGATGAGCGCGCTGGTGTTCCTGTCCACGCTGTTCTACTGGCTCGGGCTGGCGGCGCGCTCGAACACGGGCTACAGCATCGGCAGCAAGCTGTGCTGGGGCGCGGTGGTGCTGGGCTTCACCGGCCTGCTGGTGCGCTGGTACGAGTCCTACCTGATCGGCACGGACATCGGCCACATCCCCATTTCCAACCTGTATGAAGTGTTCGTGCTGTTCACGCTGATCACTTCGCTGTTCTACCTCTACTACGAAGGCCGCTACGCCACGCGCGCGCTGGGCCCGTTCGTGATGCTGGTGGTGTCGGCCGCGGTGGGCTTCCTGCTGTGGTACACGGTCAGCCGCAATGCGCAGGAGATCCAGCCGCTGGTGCCGGCGCTGCAAAGCTGGTGGATGAAGATCCATGTGCCGGCCAACTTTATCGGCTACGGCACCTTTGCGCTGGCGGCGATGGTCTCGGTGGCCTACCTGCTCAAGCAGCGCGGCATCCTGGCTGAACGCCTGCCATCGCTGGAGCTGCTCGATGATGTGATGTACAAGGCCATCGCAGTCGGCTTTGCCTTCTTCACCATCGCCACCATCCTGGGCGCGCTGTGGGCGGCCGAGGCCTGGGGCGGCTACTGGAGCTGGGACCCGAAGGAAACCTGGGCGCTGATCGTCTGGCTGAACTACGCGGCGTGGCTGCACATGCGGCTGATGAAGGGCCTGCGCGGCACGGTGGCGGCCTGGTGGGCGCTGGTCGGCCTGCTGGTGACGACCTTTGCGTTCCTGGGCGTCAACATGTTCCTGTCGGGCCTGCACAGCTACGGCGAACTGTGACGCGGCGCCATGCTGCAATGCAAAACCTGCCTCCGGGCAGGTTTTTTTCGTCTTTTTTCAATTTTTCTGGATGCCCATGGAATAAAGGCGTCACATCCGGTGTTTACTTGAGGAGCGGTGCCGGCTGGCGGTACCGGTTTGTATGGAGAACAAGATCATGGCACGTGTGCGTCTTACCACTGCAGCATCCCTCGTTCGTCCCGCCGCGCTCGCGCTCGGCTGTGCGGCTGTCCTGCTCGCCGGTTGTTCCGGCATGGGCCTGGGCGGTGGCGGCGGCGCCGGCAACTTGCCGCCCACGGTGAAGGTGACCAGTGGCGTGCTGACCGATCCGCAGGGCCTGACGCTGTACACCTTCGACCGCGACACCGCCGGCAGCGGCAAGAGCGCCTGCAATGGCCCGTGCGCCACCAACTGGCCGCCGCTGATGGCCGCGCCTGGCAGCAATGCGTCGGGCCAGTACACCATCATCACGCGCGATGACGGCGGCAAGCAGTGGGCGTACCGCGGCATGCCGCTGTACCGCTTTGCCAAGGACGCCAAGCCGGGCGACCGCACCGGCGACAACCTCAACAACGTCTGGCACGTGGCCAAACCCTGACGCTTCGGCAGCCACCGCAGCCACGGCATGGAAGGGTTTGACGGCCAGCTCGTCGCGCTGGCGCCGCGGCTGCGGCGCCATGCGCGCGGCCTCACCGGTGACGCGGCGCTGGCCGACGACCTGGTGCAGGACACGCTCGAGCGCGCGCTGCGCTACCGCTGGCGCTTCCGCCTGCGCCCCGGCGCCTGGTGGGGCGACGGCGCCGATGGCCTGCTGCCGTGGCTGCTGACCCTGATGCACCGCCTGCGCCTGAATACCGTGCGCAGGAAGGAACTGGTGGTCACCACCGAGACGCTGCCCGAGGTCAGCGCCCCCGCTGACGACCCCGGCCTGCGCCGCGACCTGGTGCAGGCGCTGGCGCAACTGCCGGAGGCGCAGCGCGCGGTGCTGCTGCTGGTCAGCCTGGAACAACTGACGTACGCCGAGGCCGCGCGCGTGCTCGATATTCCGCAGGGCACGGTGATGTCGCGCCTGGCGCGGGCGCGCGAGCAGATGCGGCGGCTGCTCGACGGCGCCGGCCCGGCCCGGCCTGCCGCCGCCAGCCCCCTGCAGCGGGTGAAATGATGTCCGCCATCCACGAAGCCGATCTACATGCCTACGCCGATGGCCAGCTTTCCGGCGCGCGGCGCGCCGCCGTGGAGGCGTACCTGGCGCAGCACCCGGAGGCGGCGGCACAGGTCGCAGTCTGGCGCCGGCAGGCCGATGCCCTGCACGGGGCGCTGGATCCCGTACTGAACGAACCCGTACCGCTCGCGGCCTTGCCGCCGGGGCTGCACGGAGATCGCAAGCGCAATGCCGCGCGAACCAAGCCGCGCTGGGCCATGGCGCTGGCGGCCACCTGCGCGTCGGTGGCGCTGCTGGCGGTGGGCGGCGCTCTCGGCTGGCTGGCGCATGACCGCCTTGGCAGCAGCACGCTGGTGCTGGCGCCCGGCGAGCGCTTTGCGCGCGAGGCGCTGGCGACGCATGCGGTCTACGCTCCGGAAATGCGCCACCCGGTTGAAGTCGCGGCGACGGAAGAGGCCCACCTGATCGCATGGCTGTCCAAGCGCCTGGGCACGGCGCTGCAGGTGCCGGACCTGCGCGCGCAGGGCTTCCACTTGATCGGCGGCCGCCTGGGCGTGGCCGAAGGCGGCCCGTCGGCCATCCTGATGTATGAAGCGGACGACGGTACGCGCCTGTCGCTGCAGCTGCGGCGCATGGCACAGGGCACGCCCGATACGGGCTTCCGCGTCGAGCGCATGCCAGGCGCAGGCTCCAGGCGGCCAGCCGCCGGCCGCGACCCGATGATGGCCTTCTACTGGATCGACCGCGACCTGGGCTTTGCGCTGGCGGGCCCGCTGGAACGGGCGCGGCTGCTCACGGTGGCGAAGGTGGTGTACCAGCAGTACCAGGGCGGATAGCCGCGCGCGAGGTGCCGGCGGCACATTGCGTGTGCCTGGCACCTCATGATCCGCGGCATTCCGACGCAGGCACAAAAAACTGTCAGGACTGGCCCGCACTCTCCGACCAAGGCCAGAGTCCAATCCTGCAAGCGTGTGGGCGCGACCGGCGCCGGCACGGCCAGGCAACGAGGAAAACCATGCTGATCCCTACCCCCAAATGGTTGCGCGGCGGCGATATCGCCGCCGGCGAGATCACGCCCCGTCACGTCTTCGAAGCGCGCCGCCGCGTGCTGGCGCTGGCCGCGGCCGGCGCCGCCGGCAGCACGCTGGCGCCGTGGTTTGCGCGCCAGGCCCTGGCGCAGGGGCAGCACGGCCAGAAGCTGGCCGCCACGCCCAACAACGCCTATGTCATCACCGACAAGCGCACGCCCTTCGAGGACGTCACCACCTACAACAACTTCTACGAATTCGGCACCGACAAGTCCGACCCGGCGCGCAACGCCGGCACGCTGCGCCCGCGCCCATGGCAGGTGTCGGTGGAGGGGCTGGTGAAGAAGCCCAAGGTCTATGACCTGGACGAGCTGATGAAGCTGGCGGCAATGGAAGAGCGCGTCTACCGCCTGCGCTGCGTGGAGGGTTGGTCGATGGTGATCCCGTGGATCGGCTACCCGCTGGCCGAGCTGATCCGGCGCGTCGAGCCGCAGCCTGGTGCCAGGTACATCCAGTTCATCACGCTGGCCGACAAGAAGCAGATGCCCGGCGTCAGCAGCGGCGTGCTCGACTGGCCGTACAGCGAGGGCCTGCGCATGGACGAGGCCATGCACCCGCTCGCGCTGCTGACTTTCGGCCTGTACGGCGAGGTCCTGCCCAACCAGAACGGCGCGCCGGTGCGCATGGTGGTGCCGTGGAAGTACGGCTTCAAGAGCGCCAAGTCGATCGTGAAGATCCGCTTTGTCGACAAGCAGCCGCCCACCAGCTGGAACCTGGCCGCGCCGCAGGAATACGGCTTCTATTCGAACGTGAACCCGGACGTGGACCATCCGCGCTGGAGCCAGGCTACCGAGCGCCGCATCGGCGAGGAGCGCGGCAGCGGCTTTGGCGCGTTGTTCGCACCCAAGCGCAAGACCCTGCCGTTCAATGGCTACGGCCAGCAGGTGGCGTCGCTGTACCAGGGCATGGACCTGAAGAAGTTTTTCTGATGCAAGGCGAGCGCATGGCTACCTCTTCCACCAGCGCCGCCGCCGTGGCGGCGCGCAAGCCGGCCGGCCTGGCCACGCTGTCGCCGCAGCGCGTGCGCGCGCTCAAGCTTGCGGTCTGGCTGCTGGCGCTGCTGCCGTTCGTACGGCTGCTGTACCTGGGCGCCACGGAGCAGTTCGGCGCCAATCCGCTTGAATTCGTGACGCGCTCCACCGGCACCTGGACGCTGGTGATGCTGTGCCTGACGCTGACCATCACCCCGCTACGCCGCCTCACCGGCTGGAACTGGCTGATCAAGCTGCGGCGCATGCTGGGCCTGTTCGCGTTCTTCTACGGCCTGCAGCACTTCCTGCTGTGGATCGGCGTGGACCGCGGATTTGACCTCGCCTACATGATCAAGGACGTGTACAAGCGGCCCTTCATCACGGTCGGGTTCACCGCCTTCATGCTGATGGTCCCGCTGGCGCTGACCTCGACCAACGGTATGGTGCGCTGGCTGGGCGGCAAGCGCTGGCAGGCGCTGCACAAGCTGGTCTATGCGATCGCGGTGCTGGCCATCCTGCACTACTGGTGGCACAAGGCGGGCAAGAACGACTTTGGCGAAGTGTCGATCTACGCGGCGGTGGTGTTCATGCTGCTGGGGATGCGGCTGTGGTGGCGGCTGCGCAAGCCCGCCGAGGGGGTGCGCCAGCCCGCCACGTAGGCGGGCCGGGCTTTGGGATTTAATCCTGCAGCAGGCGTTCGTCGCGGAACAAGTCCTCGACCAGTTCGCGCTCGCGCACCAGGTGCACCCTGGCGCCATCGACCATCACTTCGGCGGCGCGCGGGCGGGTGTTGTAGTTGGAGCTCATGGTGAAGCCGTAGGCGCCGGCCGACATCACTGCCAGCAGGTCGCCCGGCTGCACTGCCAGCGCGCGGTCGCGGCCGAGCCAGTCACCGGATTCGCACACCGGGCCGACGATGTCGTAGGTCACCGCTTGCGCGTCGCGCAGCACCACCGGCTCGATGCGGTGGTAGGCCTCGTACATGGCCGGGCGAGCCAGGTCGTTCATGGCGGCATCGACGATGCAGAAGTTCTTGGCCGCGCCGGGCTTGAGGAACTCCACCTGCGTCAGCAGCACGCCGGCGTTGCCCACCAGCGAGCGGCCCGGCTCGAACAGCACCTCGCGGTGGCCGTGGCCGCGCGCGGCCACGCGTTCCAGCAGCGTGGTGGCAAAGCCGGTGATGTCCGGCGGGGTTTCGTCGGTGTAGGTGATGCCCAGGCCGCCGCCCACGTCGATATGCTCCAGGCGGATGCCGTCGCGCTCGAGCGCCTCGACCACGTCCAGCACCTTGTCCAGCGCTTCCAGATAGGGCTCGACCTCGGTGATCTGCGATCCGATATGGCAGTCGATGCCGGTCACTTCCAGGTGCGGCAGCGCGGCCGCGGCGCGGTAGGTCGGCAGCACGTCCTCGAAGGCGATGCCGAACTTGTTGCCCTTCAGGCCGGTGGAGATATACGGGTGCGTCTTGGCGTCGACGTCCGGGTTGATGCGCAGCGACACGCGCGCACGCTTGCCCACGCGGCCGGCCACTTCGTTGAGGCGGTCCAGCTCGGGGATCGACTCGACATTGAAGCAACGCACGTCATGTGCCAGCGCCAGTTCCATTTCCGCCGCGCTCTTGCCCACGCCCGAGAACACCACCTTGCGCGGGTCGCCGCCGGCGGCCAGCACGCGCTTGAGTTCGCCGCCCGAGACGATGTCGAAGCCGGCACCGAGCTTGGCAAGCACCTGCAGCACCGCCAGGTTGGAGTTTGCCTTCATGGCGTACTGGACCTGCGCCTTGCGGCCCTGGCAGGCGGCGGCGTAGGCCTGGTAGGCAGCGGTCAGCGCCGCGCGCGAGTACGCATAGGTCGGCGTGCCGAATTCAGCAGCGATGCGCGCCAGCGGCACCTGCTCGACGGCAAGCGCGCCGTCCTGGCGATGGAAAAATGCGGTCATGGTTATCGGGTGGTGGAGGCGGCAGGGGACGAGGCCGGC
>NZ_JBYSZI010000113.1:0-10284 GCF_058787075.1 Cupriavidus sp. FW305-46 | reverse complement strand
CCCGCCCCCTCACCCGCCATGCCTATCCGCTCCTGGGACATCTTCTGCACCGTGATCGACAATTTCGGCGACATCGGCGTCTGCTGGCGGCTGGCACGCCAGCTCGCACAGGAACACGGGCACGCGGTGCGGCTGTGGGTCGATGACCTGGCCAGCTTCGCGCGGCTGGCGCCGGAACTCGATACCGGCGCCACGGTGCAGCGCCTGGCGGGCGTGGAGATCCGTCCGTGGCGGCCGGGTGGCGACAGCGTGGATGACACCGCCGGGGTCGAGCCACACGATGCCGTCATCGAAGCCTTCGCCTGTGATGTGCCGCAAGCTTTCCTGGCCCGCATGGCCGCGCGTGACCCCAAATCCGCCTGGATCAACCTGGAATACCTGAGCGCCGAGCCCTGGGTACGGGAGCACCATGCGATGCCCTCGCCCCATCCGCGGCTGCCGCTGGTGAAGCATTTCTTCTTCCCCGGCTTCGAGCCCGGCACCGGCGGCCTGCTGCGGGAATCGATGCTGGGCGCGCAGCGCGCCGCCTTCCTCGGCGGCACGGCTGCCCAGGCGGCCTTGTGGCACCGGCTGAGCGTGACGCCCCGGCCCGATGCGCTGCGCGTGAGCCTGTTTGCCTACCGCAACCCGGCCCTGCCCGCGCTGCTGGAGCAATGGCGCGATGCCGCCGAGGCGGTCCATTGCCTGGTGCCCGCAGGCCTGGCCGCGGACCAGGTCGCCGAATGGCTGGGTGCCCCGCTGCGGATTGGCGACCCGGTGGAACGCGGCAGCCTGTGCGTGCAGCTCATCCCTTTCGTACGCCAGGAGCACTTTGACGAACTGCTGTGGGCCTGCGACCTGAACTTCGTGCGCGGCGAGGATTCCTTCGTGCGCGCGCAATGGGCGGCGCGGCCGCTGGTGTGGCACATCTACCCGCAGGACGATGCCGCGCACCGGGTGAAGCTGGACGCCTGGCTCGACCTGTTCGGCCAGTGCGGCGTGGCGCCGGAAGCAGCGGCCGCGCTGACGGACTTCTGGCACGCCTGGAACGGCTACGGCAATGCCGTGGACTGGCCGCGCCTGCGTGCGCACCTGCCGGCACTTGCCGCGATCGCAGCGCGCTGGGAGCGGCGTTTGCAGCATCCCGGCGATCTTGCCGCCAACCTGGTGGCGTTTTGCGAAAATCAGGTAAAATGATCGGTTGATTCAAATGGCGACCGGGCCGGAGAACCAGGGCCTTTCCCAGGCGTCAGACCGACACTGGGCGAAGACCTGTATGCAAGCTGAGCACGGGGTCGCGAGCGCGTGAACGCCTCTCGTTGGGGCTCACAGGCTCACCGCAGGTGATGCCGGCAGCGCGCCTTCGCCATTCCAAATTCCTACTTTCTATTTCAGGAAAACAGTTCAGATGAAAATCGCACAGGAACTCCGCGTCGGTAACGTGTTCATGATCGGCGGCGATCCGATGGTCGTGCAGAAGGCCGAATACAACAAGTCGGGCCGCAACGCCGCTGTGGTCAAGATGAAGTACAAGAACCTGCTGACGGACGCACCGGGCGAGTCGGTGTTCAAGGCCGACGACAAGTTCGAGGTCGTGGTGCTGGAGCGCCGCGAATGCACCTACTCGTACTTCGCTGACCCGATGTACGTGTTCATGGACGCCGACTACAACCAGTACGAAGTCGAGAAGGACAGCATGGGCGACTCGCTGAACTACCTCGAAGACGGCATGAACGTTGAAGTGGTGTTCTACAACGACAAGGCCATCTCGGTTGAAATGCCGACCACGCTGGTCCGTGAAATCGTCTACACCGAGCCGGCCGTCAAGGGCGACACCTCGTCGGGCAAGGTGCTCAAGGGCGCCAAGATCAACACCGGCTTCGAGCTGCAAGTGCCGCTGTTCTGCAACATCGGCGACAAGATCGAAATCGACACCCGCACCGGCGAATACCGCAGCCGCGCCAACTAAGGCGCTTGCTTCGCCCCGCTTCAGCGCGGGGCCGGTCAACAAAAATGGCAGCCGCGGCTGTAATGCCGTTCAGTTAAGACTGAACGGCATTTTTCATTGTTAGCCGCCGAAGCAGTTGTAAACCGCGAGCCGCAATGTTAACTTTGCGGCGCCGTGTTATCCGCTCACCTCAACTATCTACTGGAAGCCCAGCAGCCATCCGACTTTGGCCGGCTCGGGCAGCATCTGCCCTACGAGTGGGTAGAGCAGGCCGTGCACGCCACCGGTATGGCAAGCCTGCGACGTCGGCGCCTGCCCGCCGAGCAGGTGGTCTGGCTGGTGATCGCACTGGCCCTGTACCGGCATCAGTCGATCAGCGAGATTGTCGATGATCTGGACCTGGCGCTTCCCTCGACCGCAGCCCCATTTGTCAGCAAGAGCGCCATAGCGCAGGCGCGCCAACGCACCGGCTACGCGCCTCTGGCCTGGCTGTTTCACCAGTCTGCGAATGCCTGGAGCCAGCAGGATGCGCCCAGCTATGTGTTCAAAGGACTGAATCTGCTGGCCATGGACGGGACGATCCTTCGTACCGCCGACAGCCCCGCCAATCGCGAGCACTTCGGGGCCCAGGTCTATCCGAGCGGCAAGCTGGCGAGCTATCCGCAGGTGCGTGCTGTCACGCTGACCGCCATTCCGACCCATCTGATCCGCGATGTCGAGTTTGGCCGCTACGACACCAATGAGATGGTGTATGCCAAGCAACTTGTACCGCGCATCCCTGACGATTCGATTACTGTCTTCGACAAGGGCTTTCTGGCCGCCGAGATCCTGTGCGGACTCACCACCGGCGGCCACAATCGGCACTTCGTGATTCCAGCCAAGACGAACACGCGCTGGGATGTCGTCGAGGGCAAGCCCGACGATGCCACGGTGCGCATGCGCGTGTCACCCCAAGCGCGCAAGAAGTGTCCGGAACTGCCCGAGTTCTGGGAGGCGCGCGCCATCCGAACCATCGACTCGCGCGGGCGCGAGCGCGTCTTGCTGACTTCCCTACGGGATCGCCGACGTTTCAAGCCAGCCGATATTGTCGCGTGCTACACGCGCCGCTGGCAGATCGAGACGAGCTACCGAGAGCTAAAGCAATCCATGCTGGGGATGGAGTTGACCTTGCGCAGCCAGACGGTAGATGGGGTCTATCAGGAAATCTGGGGCGCACTGATTGCCTACAACACGATTCGGCTGGAAATGGCCAAAGCGGCGCTCGAAGCGAAGATCGCCCCGACCGACATCAGCTTCGTGCGTGCCTTCCATACCATTCAGTACGAACTAATGTGGGCTGCCGCAACGCGATCACACGGCAAACTGCCTGCACTGCTACAGCGCTTGCGCGAGCGCCTGAAGGCGCTCCCAAATGAAAAATGACCCGCACGCTCAGCGCACGGGTCGTTAAGTCGCGACCTTCTCGCTACACCGTTCGGTACCTGAAGAAGGACCTTAACTGAACGGCATTACACCTTCGGGTGCTTTTTTCATGGGCGCGGCCGGCGCCGCAGCCACAGGTACCAGCCCGCCTGCGAGGCGGCTTCGCCCATTGGCTGCAGCGGCACCAGCACGCCGCCATGGCGCGCCACCACGCGCTGTGCGCACAGGAGCGCCGCCCCGGGCTGCGCCAGCCGCGCGGCGCGGTCGTCGTCGGCGGGATCGAACGCCAGCCACAGCGCCAGGCCGCCGGCATGGCCACGGCACGTGACCCGCAGCGCAGTCCCCCGCGCGGCGGCCTCAATGGCGCTGGTCAGCAGCCATTCCAGCGTTTGCGCCAGCATCGCCTGGTCCCCGCCAAGGCGCGGCAGGCGGCCGGCCGGCCGTTCAAGCCGGACGCCGGCCTCGCTGGCCAGGGTCCAGACGCGGTCCAGCGCTTCATCCAGCAGAGATTCCATGGCGATACGGCGCATGCGATAGGCGTGGCGGGTTTCGCGCAGCAGCCGGTTCAGGTCATCGATCTGGCGCAGCGAACGGCGCGCATGGCTGCCGACCTGCGCCAGCAGCGCGGCGTCGGCCTGGTCCCGCGTGCGGCGCAGTTCCAGCCAGGCCAGCAGCGAGGCATTGGGGGCGCGCAGGTCGTGGCCAAGCACGTGCAGCAGCATGTCGTGCACGGCGGCGGGGTTGCGCACATCAGCGCGCCGCTGCCCGACCGGCCGGCCGCGCAGGCACCGCGCCAGCCAGCGGCCGCCGAGCCACAGTGCCACGGCGAGCCCCGCCTGGTGCAGCCGGGACGCTTTCATGCGGCAGCCCGTTCGGTGCGCTCCGGGCGATCAGTACGCTCCAGCCGGTAGCCATGCGTGTAGACCGGGGTCAGGCGCAAGCCGTGCCCTGCCTGCAGCCCAAGCTTGCTGCGCACGCGCGAGACATGGGTATCGATGGTGCGCGACAGCGGCGAGATCTCGCGGCCCCAGACCGCGGCGGTGATGTGGTCGCGCGTGACGATGCGCCCCTCGTTGCGGAACAGCAGCACCGCCAGGTCGAACTCTTTCGGCGTCAGGCCGACCGGATCGCCGTTGCAGGTGACCTTGCGCAGGGCGCAGTCAAAGGCGTACCCGCCCAGCCGCAACGGCGCGAGCGGCGCCAGCTGCGCGGGATTCGCGCGCCGCAGCAGGCAGTCGATGCGCGCGGCCAGCTCGGCCGGGCGCACCGGCTTGACCATGTAGTCGTCAGCGCCCGCCGCCAGGGCATTGACGATGTCGAGCTCGGCCTCGCGGCAGGTCAGGAACATCACCGGGATGCGGCGGTCGAGGTGGGTACGCACCCAGGCCAGTACCTCGCGCCCGGACAGGTCCGGCATCTGCCAGTCCAGCAGCAGCAGGTCGAAGCCAGCGTCGCGCAGCGCCAGCAGCAGGCGCCGGCTTTCAGCGAAGGTCACGCAGTCATGTCCCGCGCCGGTAATGACCTGCCGGATCAGCGCCGCATCCGCGGGCGCGTCTTCAAGCGATGCAATGCGCGATGCCATCTTCTTTCCCATGTGTTGTCTCCGACGGAACAGGACACTAGCGGGACATTTAAGACCGCATTGCCTTCGGCACGAATAGGAAAGACCTCAATCTCGATTTTCAACAATCTTTTACTTCTCGCCTCAGCAGGCCGCTCCTACCATGGGCTTCGCTGCGTGCCGAGCGGGCCCGCAGTGCCAAGCTCTGTCCATCCATCGGCGCATTCCGATGCGCCCGCGCAGGAGCCACTCTCGTGAACATCGCCGCGCTGCAGGCGGACCCGACCCTCGCCGTCAGCATCGAACAGACCCTGCGCCTGAACGGGCATCAGTGCACGCGCTATCTCAGCGGGCGCACCATGATCGGCGCGCTGCGCGGCAGGTCGTTCGATCTGCTGATGCTCGATTGCGATACGCCGGGGATCCCGGCCCTGGAAGTGCTGGCATGGGTGCGCCGCACGCTCGGCAACGAGATGCCGGTGATGCTGACCGGCACCTCCAACGAAGAAGCCTTCGTCGCGGCCTGCTTTGCGCAAGGCGCCGACAGCTACGTGCCCAAGCCGCTGCGCACGGCCGAGCTGGCCGCGCGCGTGCTGGCGCTGTTGCGCCGCGCCAGGCCGGCGGTCGATGAATGCGACCTGGAGCACGGCGTGTTCCGCTTTGCCACCGCGGAGCGGCGCGTGTGGGTCCAGGGCAAGCCGGTGCTGCTGGCCCCCAAGGAATTCGACCTGGCGGTGCTGCTGTTCCGCAACCTGGGCTCGCTGGTGCTGCGCCAGGCCATGGTCGACCAGGTCTGGCGCTACCACATGGACCCGGCCTCGCGCACGGTGGACAGCCACCTGTCGCGCGTGCGCACCAAGCTGGCGCTGTGGCCGCACAACGGTGTGCGGCTGTCGTCGGTGTACGGGCTGGGCAGCCGCCTCGATGCGGCTTAATCGGCCTTGATGCCCGCGCCCTTGACGATGCGGGCGTTCTCCGCCGCCTCTTCGCGAATGGCCTTGGCAAACTGCGCCGGCGTGCCGCCGGTCGGCACCTCGCCGCCCTTGAGCAGGCGCTCATGGACCTCCGGCTCGGCCAGCGCCTTGTTCAGTTCGGCGTTCAGGCGGTTGATGATGGCCGCGGGCGTCTTGCCCGGCGCGAAGATGCCGAAGGTCGAGCTCAGGTTGGCCTTGGGGTAGCCCAGCTCGGCCAGCGTCGGCACCGAGGGCAGGCTCTCCAGGCGCCTGGGCGCACCCACCGCCAGCGCGCGCAGGCGGCCGGACTGCATATGCTGGGTCAGCACCGGGCTGGCGTTGGTGCTCATCACCTCGAACTGGCCGCCGAGCGCGTCATTCATCTGCTGGCCCGCGCCCTTGTACGGGATCAGCGTGATGTCGGCCTTCGACTTCTGCCTGATCTGTTCCAGCATCACGTGGCCGACCGTGCCCAGGCCCGATGTTGCCCAGCGCACCGAGCCCGGTTTGGCGCTGGCCTGGCCGACCACGTCGGCAAAGCCCTTGCCGCTGAAGCCGGCGGTGGCCACCACCAGCACCGGCGAGTACATCACGCTCATCACCGGCGCCACGTCCTTCTGCGGGTCGTAGTTGACGCGGCCGACATGCGGGTTGAGCGTCAGCGGGCTGGTCGCGGCGAAGCCCAGCGTATAGCCGTCCGGCGCAGCCTTGGCGACCGCATCGATGCCGATGCTGCCGCCCGCGCCGGCCTTGTTCTCGACCACCACCGAGGTGCCCATCTGCGCCGACAGCCGCTCGCCGAGCGCGCGCGCCACGGTGTCGCTGATGCCGCCGGTCGGGTAGGCGACGATCAGGCGGATCGGACGGCTGGGATAGGCGTCGGCAGCGGCGGCAGGCAGCGCGGCAGCACCGCTGGTCACGCACAGGGCGGCCAGCAGGGATGAGCGGAAGGGGAAGGCCATGATGGAAATGCGGGAGAGATTTCGACAGGAGGGCGCCGGGCACGGCAGCGGTTTGCCGGCCTGGCGCGGAGCAGCCGCTATCTTAGCCGATCGGGACGTGCGCGCTCAGCGCACCAGCGGGCGTTCCGGCACCCACGAGACAAAGAGTTCGTTGGCCCGGTCATACAGGCGCCATACCGTGCCGCAGTCGCGGCAGGCAAAGGAAAGCATGCTGAACGGCACGCCGGCGGCGCTCTGGCTCACCAGCGGCACCGTGCAGCGCAGCGCCAGGCAGGACGGCGGCTCGCGCCGGCGCGGGTCGGCGGCGAGTGCCAGGCAGCGCTCGCAGGCGGGCGTGGCAGACGGTGCCGACGCGGGTTGGATGGGTGGCGGGGACGGGGGCACGGCAGACTTCATGCCCGCCATGATGCCGCAAAACGCCGCCCGGCAGCAGCCGCTGACGCAATCGGATCAGGCCGGCTGCGTGCGCGTCACCGCGGCCGGCGTCGCCGCGCGCTGGCCCAGCCACACGCTGCCCAGCACCAGCAGCGCGCCGGCAGCCTGCATTGCCGTCAATGCCTGGCCCAGCACCAGGAAGCCGAGCACGGTGGCGCTGACCGGGCTGAGCAGCCCAAGCGCCGCCACCGCGGACGACGGCATGCGCCCGACACCGCGGAACCACAGCGCATAGCTGAAGCCGGCCCCGACAATGCTCAGCCACGCATAGCCAAGCCAGTTGGCCAGCGTGAAATGCCCGGGCAGCGGTTCCAGCACCAGTGCGAACGGCAGCAGGAACAGCCCGCCCGCGCACAGCTGCCATGCCGTCAGCACCAGCGGCGAGACCGGCGGGCGCCAGTGCCGCGTCAGCACCGTGCCCACCGCCATCGATACCGCCCCGGCCGCTGCCGCCGCCACGCCGATGGCATCGAGCCGGGCGGCCGGGCCCAGCACCAGCAGCGCCACGCCCAGCAGCCCGCCCACGCCCGCCATCCAGGCGGCTGGCCGCGGGCGCGCGCCCAGCCAGGCCCACGCCAGCACCACCACGATCAGCGGCTGGATCGCGCCGACCGTGGCCGCCACGCCGCCCGGCAGCCGGTACGCGGCGATAAACAGCATGGCCTGGAAGAAGCCGATATTGAGCACGCCCAGCACCGCCGCGCGCCACCACCAGCTGCCGCGCGGCAGTTGCCGGCCGAAGGCAAGCATCGCCAGCCCGGCCGGCAGCGCCCGGATCACGCCCGAGAGCAACGGCTGCCCCGGCGGCAGCCACTGGCTGGTGACCAGGTAGGTGCTGCCCCAGATCGCCGGGGCCAGCCCGGTCAGCAGGATGTCCCTAAGGGTCACGCCGCCGGACGCGGCCAGGGAGGAAGATCCATTCGCCTTCATGTCGATATTCTTGATGTCAAGATAAATAGACTTTACGAAGCCGATTGTTTGATGTCAAGATACTTCGGTATTCCTGCCACCCGCGTATCCGCACACTGCTCCTCGATGACTGCCCGCCGCAAACCCGAAGAAACACCTGACCACGTCGACGGCATTCTCGCCCAATGGGCGCGAGAGCGCCCGGACCTGGATGCCTCGCCGATGGGCGTGATCGGCCGGCTGGGTCGGCTCAACCGCCATACCAGCCGGGCCATTGAAGCCGCGCTTGGGGAAACCGGCCTGCAGCCGTGGGAATTCGATGTGCTGGCGACGCTGCGGCGCGCGGGGCCGCCGTATGCGCTGTCGCCGGGCGCGCTGATCGGGTCGCTGATGATTACTTCGGGCACCATGACCAACCGGCTCGACCACCTGGAGCGGGCCGGGCTGGTGCGGCGCCAGCCCAATCCGGAAGACCGGCGCGGCCTGCTGGTGGAACTGACCGAAGCCGGGCGCGAGCGCGTCGACCGCGCGCTGGAACTGCACGTGGCCAACGAGCACCGCCTGCTGGCGGACCTGACCGCGACGGAACGCGCGCAGCTGGCTGCGCTGCTGCGCCGCTGGCTGCGCATGTTCGAGCCGCCACCGGGCGGTGGCGGCGAAGGTAATGAACCGGCCTGAGGGTCAGGCCCGTTGCGGACGCTCGCGCAGGTCGGGCAGGAAGACCGTCAGCAGGCCCAGCAGCGGCAGGTAGGCGCAGTATTCGTACACCGCGCGGATGCCGTGCGTATCGGCCATGCCGCCCAGCACCGCGGCGCCGATGCCGCCCATGCCGAAGGCAAAGCCGAAGAACAGGCCCGACACCATGCCCACCTTGCCGGGAATCAGCTCCTGCGCGAACACCAGGATCGCCGAGAACGCCGAGGCCAGGATAAAGCCGATGATGAAGGTCAGCACCGTGGTCCAGAACAGGCCCACGTGCGGCAGCGCCAGCGTGAACGGCGCCACGCCCAGGATCGACGCCCAGATCACGCGCTTGCGGCCGATGCGGTCGCCGATCGGGCCGCCCAGGATGGTGCCCGCCGCCACCGCGGCCAGGAACATGAACAGGTGCAGCTGCGCGTCCTGGCGCGCCAGCCCGAAGCGCTCCATCAGGTAGAAGGTGTAGTAGGAGGTCAGGCTGGCCATGTAGAAGTACTTGGAGAACACCAGCACCATCAGCACCACCATGGCGCGCACCACCAGGCGCGTGGGCACCGGGCTGGCCACCGCGCCGGCGGCCTTGTGCTTGCGCGCGCCCTGCGCCAGCTGGCGCGCATACCAGCCGCCGATGCGCCACAGCACCACGATGCCCACCAGCGCCGCCAGCGAGAACCACGCCAGGCTGGCCTGCTGGTGCACGATCAGCGCGGCCAGCAGCGGCCCCATGGCGCTGCCGCCGTTGCCGCCCACCTGGAAGATCGACTGCGCCAGCCCGTGCTGGCCGCCGGAGGCCATGCGCGCCACGCGCGATGATTCCGGATGGAAGATCGATGAGCCGGTACCGACCAGCGCCGCGGCCACCAGCAGCACGCCGTAGCTCGGCGCCACCGACAGCAGCAGCAAGCCCGCCAGCGTGAACGCCATGGCGATGGCCAGCGAATGCGGCTTGGGATGCTTGTCGGTGTACAGGCCCACCACCGGCTGCAGCAGCGATGCCGTGACCTGGTAGGTCATGGTCAGCAGGCCGATCTGGGTGAAGCTCAGGTTGAAGCCCCCCTTGAGCATCGGATAGATCGCCAGGATCAACGACTGGATCATGTCGTTGAGGAAGTGGGCGAAGCTGATCGCCGACAGCACGCGGAAACCGGTGCGTTCGGCCTGGGGGGATGTCGCGGACGGTGTCGCGCCAGCAGGCGCGGAGTCGATGGTTGTGCTCATTGGCGGCTCTCGACAGACGGAAAGCGGCCAGCGGGGGCGCCGGCCTGGAAGGAACTGAGCACCGATGCTAGCTGGCGCCCCTGCGCCTGTCCTGCGAGAATAGGTCCCCGACCTTGGAGAAAAGGACATGCCGCGCGCCCCTCGCCCCCTTTCTGCTTCAGGCGCGGCCCGCCGCCGCCCCCGCGATCAGCATGTGCC
>NZ_JBYSZI010000112.1:0-10413 GCF_058787075.1 Cupriavidus sp. FW305-46 | reverse complement strand
CCTGGCGCAATCTTTCCAACGTAACGAGCTGACATGGCCTATCAAAGACCAGAACTCATGGATCTGCGCGACGCGGCCTACGCCGCGATCGAGGCGATCCCCGGGGCGGATGCCCGTTTGCGCTTTGCGGTGCTCAACGCGCTGGCCGTGATGACGGCCGGCGCTGCCGACGGCCTCTACGGCTACCAGGAGTGGATCAGCAGGCAGATCCTGCCGGACCGAGCGGAAAAGGAGTTCCTCGACCGGCATGCGTCGCTGTGGCTCTCCGGTGGCAGAAAACAGGCGACCGGCGGGGCCGGCCTGGTAACGGTTTCCGGTACCGACGGGACGGTCGTGCCGGCGGGCACGCTGTTCATCCGTTCGGACGGGGTTCAGTACGCCAGCCAGGCGGATGCCACCGTGGCAACAGGGACGGCATCGGTATCGGTGCTGGCCATCACGACTGGCCTATCGACCAATGCGGTGATGGGGCAAAGCCTCACGCTGGTCACTCCGGTGCCGGGGCTGCAGAGCACCGCTGCGGTCGGTGTTGCGGGGCTGACAACGGGCACCGACGTCGAGAGTGACGATGACCTGCGTGCGCGCTTGCTGCAGCGTCTGCAGCAGCCGCCAGACGGGGGATCGGCGGCCGATTATGTGCAATGGGCGCTTTCGGTGGCTGGCGTGACGCGGGCATGGGTGGCACCGCTCGAGCTGGGCCCCAACACCGTGGTGGTGCGTTTCGTGCGTGACGGTGATGCATCGATCATCCCGGACGCCGCGGAAGTGGCGGCGGTGCAGGCGTACATCGACAGCGTTCGCCCAGTGACGGCCGAGGTCACTGTCGTCGCGCCGGTGGCCATGGCGGTCAACTTCCAGATCCAGCTGACGCCGAACACGGTGGCGGTGCGGGCGGCCGTCGAGGCTGAGCTGCGGGATCTCATTACGCGCGAAGCCATTCCCGGCGGCACGATCCTGCTCTCCCACATCAATGAGGCGATCAGTCTGGCTGCCGGCGAAACCGACCATGTACTGACATCGCCGAGCGCCAATGTGGCATCGCCTGTCGGTCAGTTGGCCGTCTTCGGGAGCATCACATGGATGTAACCGTCGCCCACTACCGGCAGCAGCTGCTGCGGCTATTGCCTCAGGGTCCGGCCTGGCCGCAAGACGAGGGCGACCTCGCCGTGCGGGTGCTGAACGCGCTCGCGCTGACCTATCTGTCTGTCCACAAGGCCGCTGAGCAGCTGCATGAGGAGTCTGATCCGCGTGCCACGTCGGCCTTGTTGGATGACTGGGAGCGCAACTACGGCCTTCCGAATCCATGCCTGGCGCCGGCCGTATCGATTGCTGACCGGCGAGGACGCCTGGTGCAAAAGGTGGTCTGGAGTGGCGGTCAGTCCCGCGCATTCTTCATCGGGTTGCTCGCGTCCGTTGGCTATTCCGGCGCAACCATCACGGAATTTCGTCCGTTCCGCGCCAACAGCAAGTGCAACAGCGCAATCAACCAGGGCGGCTGGCGCCATGCCTGGCGCGTCAATGTGCCGATCAGCGCGGATGTGCGTCGGATGAAGGCGGGCAGCCGCTGCAATGAACCGCTTGCAAGCTGGGGGGATCCTGGCCTGCAGTGCCTGCTGGCGCAGCACAAGCCGGCGCAAACGATTCTCTACATTTCTTACGGGGTGAGCGCATGAGGCGTATCTCGACGACGACCAAGGTGGTCGACAAGTTCGGTGCAGGAAAGCATGGTTTCACGAACGGCAATGCCGTGGGCGGGATCCCGGCGACCGACCTGGAGGATGTGTGGTTCGACCACGCCCAGGAGGAGATCTGTTCGCCAATCGAGGCCGCTGGCCTCACGCTGGATTCCAATGACAGGACCCAGCTCCTGCAGGCGATCCAGATCCTGTCCGCGGCGGTTGTGGGGCAGGCGCGCAACGTCAAGATGAGCGTAACGACTGCGTCGGCCTCGGCGACCTTGACGGCTGACCAGGTCGTGGTCGCCTCTGCTCTCAGCGGTAAGCACTACCGGCTGTCCGGCTTCAACAAGACGGTCAACCTGGCTACGACCGGCGCCGGCGGCATGGATACCGGAAGTGCGCCGGCCGGTGGCTATGTGGCGCTGTATGTGATCTACAACCCGACGACTGGCGTGAGCGCGCTGCTGGCGAAAAACGCGACCAGCGCAGTGCAGCCCGAGGTGTACGGGGGGGCTAATATGCCGGCGGGATACACGGCGTCGGCGCTGGTGAGTGTCTGGCCGACAAACGGCAGTGGCCAATTCACAGTCGGTCACCAGCTGGGCAGGGACATTTATCGCAACTCGACGTCAATTCTAAGTACCACGACGTCGTCTACGAGCATTCCTTTTACGTCCTTGTCTATCTCGTCCGCAGTGCCGCCGAATGCGGTTCGCGTGAAAGGCACTCGCACAATCACCTTCACATCGGCTACGGGTTGTGCGCCATCGTTTGCCTTCGCGCCGGATTCCAATGGAAGCGGCGGCAACCTGATGTACGTTTCCGGCAGCACATCGACCGGCCCGAACTGGGGGATGGATCTTGATTCAGCGGTTGTCACGCCGCAAACGCTCTACTACGCGATCGGAAATTCGGCCGCAATTTCAGTGACCTATGCGGCGTCAATTGTTGGCTACAGCATCTAGGGGGGGGTGATGACAACGCTGAACGTCCAATTTGACGATGCTCAGTTCATCGTCGTGAGCTACTTCGGATCGCCACAAGATCCAAGCGTCTATCCGAATCTGGGCACCATTGAGACAACGGATCCGCGCTGGAAGGCCTTCTGCGAAGGGATGAATCCGGTGGTGAAAAAGTCTCTGCCGGCGCCAGAGTCCGAGTGATATTGACGCTCGGACTGCGCTCCGTCATAGTTCTGCGCTAGTTATGACGGAGCGACCTGGTGACCACAATTTTCGAGCCTCTGTACCAGACTGGGCAGGTGCTTTCTGAGCCGGCGTTTAAGCCGCTGATACTGGTCGACAATTCCCATGCGGCGTGGCGAGAAGTCAGGATCCTGGTGGACTTTTACCGCCGCGGCGATCACCGCAAGGGCAATACGGGCATCTTCTCGCCTAAGTTCGGATTGAAGACCAAGGTATCTGGCGAGCAGTTCCTGCGGTTCGTGCGCGAGCAGCGCGACGCGGACGTCTGGATCATCAACCCGTTTCCGACCATCGCGTACTACTCGTACAACGTGTGGATGCAGGGGGAAATCAATCACCCGGGGCTAACCGAGCGGGCACAAGGCCTTCTCGATGCCTGTGACATTGGATGGGATCTCGCTCGCGTGCCGCGGCAAACGAACGCGATGCTGTGCTATTCCAACTTTTGGGTCGGGACGCCGGCATTCTGGGAAGGGTACGTCGGCGGAGTGCTGGATCCGATCGCGCGTTATCTGGAGTTGAATGCAGACGCGCCGGCGGCCAAAGCAGTGATGGGAGACACGTGGCATACCGATGCAGCGCCGTTCCTTCCGTTCATCGTCGAGCGTCTGTTCAGTACCTACCTGTCGCTGCAATCTGGTGTCCGCATTGCGTCGTATCCCATCGAATCGATCCTGGATTACTGCCTGACGGACTTCGAAAGGGAGATCGTCGAGCGCATGCGTCCGGTGGTCGATGCTGCTGACCGTGCGGGATCGTTTTCGAAGGATCTTGCTGACATGCAGCAGCTGCTGTGTTCGCTGTACAAGCGATACGCGGTAGAGCATTTCGCAGTCAATGCGCACCCGCATTCGGGTAAAACGGTGGCCGTATAGTCGCTATAACTTCTAGGGAAAGCCGCCTTCGGGCGGCTTTTTTATTGCCCGCGCGAAGCGGGCTTTTTCGTTTCCGGGGTCAAAAGATGGACAAGCAAGCATTCAGGCAGGCGGCCGGCCTGTCATCGGAGCTGGCGGAGCGCTGGTATCCGGTTGTGTCGGCCGCGCTCTTTGAGTTCGGCATCCTGGCGCCGCATCGCGTCACGGCATGGATCGCGCAGGTCGGTACCGAATCTGCTGGCTTTGCCACGCTGCAGGAGTCCTTCGACTACAGCGTCGACGGGCTGCAGCGGACGTTCGGTAGCCGCATGCCGCCGGCGCTGGCCAGCACTCTCGGCCGTCAGCCGGGCGAGCGCGCGGTGCCGGCTGAGCGCCAGGCGCGCATTGCGTCGATCGTGTACGCCAAGCGCTTCGGTAATGGCGAGGCGGCCAGTGGCGACGGCTGGCGCTACCGCGGACGCGGGCTCAAGCAGATCACGTTCGCCGACAACTACCACGATTGCGGTCACGCGCTCGGCGTCGACCTGGTTAGTCGGCCGGACCTGCTGGCCACCGACGACCAGCTGGCCGCCCGCTCAGCGGCGTGGTTCTGGTACGCCAAGGGCTGCAACCAGCTGGCGGACCTGGGCGACTTCGAGCAGCTCACGCGGCGCATCAATGGCGGCCTTAACGGGCTCGATGACCGGCGACAACGCTGGCAGCGTGCCCAGCAATTCATCCACGCATAAACAACCGCAAAGGAACGGGTACATGCAAGAACCAGAAAAGAGCTTGTTTATGTTGGTGTTCGTCGGCGCCATGATTGGCCTGGGCAAGTTGCTGGCCAGCGACGAAGCCATCACCGTGCGCCTGGTGTTCGCTCGGACGGTGATGGGGGCCGCTGCCTCGATGGTGGCCGGTATGGCGCTCATTCAGTTCCCGGAGCTCAACCCGGTGGCACTGGTGGGGCTTGGCAGCGCATTCGGCATCGTTGGCGCGCAGGCCCTGGAAAGTTACTTCAAGCGCAGGATGCGCCAGAGCGAGGGCCGGCATGGCAAAGGCACTTGAGTTCTTGGCCGCATGGAAGGGCCGCCTGGCGGCGGCTTTTTTTATGGTGGCGGCCGGTGCGGTGCTGGGCGGGGCGCTCGCCTGGTGGCTGCAGGGAAATCGTTATGAGCGCCAGCTCTCTGAGTGCGGGCGCGAGCTGGCCGAGCTGCACGCGGAGCAAGCCAGGCAGGTGGCCGAGGCGGTCAACGCCGCGCGCCTCGAGGAACAACGCCGCACCGCGGCACAGACGGAGATCGCCAATGCGGCCATCCAACAAGCCGACGCGGCCCGGGCCGATGCTCGGGCTGCTGACACTGCTCGTCGCGAGTTGCTCGCACGTGCAACCGCCCTCGCCAACGCCAGTCGAGGCCCCGGCGATCCCGCCACTGTCGGCGGCGGCGCGCCAGCCGCCACTCCCGTCGATCTGCTCGCCGACGTGCTCGGCCGGGCTGATGCGCGAGCGGGAGAGCTGGCTGCGGCGCTTGACGCCAGCCACGGCGCAGGTCGCACCTGCGAGCGCAGCTACGACGCGCTGACTCCGTAGCGGCACCCGTCCGGGCGCGCTATGTCCTGGCGAGTGTCCGGCGCTTGGCGATGCGCCCGCGCGCCTCCGCCTGGATGGTGGCCAGCCGGACCTCATGCTCGGGGGTGCGCACATCCCCTCGCCACCCACGCGACCCTGGCGTACGGCTGCCATAGTCTGCCTCCAGTGCCTCGACAATGCACGGCTCCTCCATCAGCTGCCGGAGCCAGCTATCGGCCATGACTCCGCCTTGACCGTACAGCAGCTCGGCGATGTAATGCGCCCGCTGTACTGTCTGCCGCAGCCGCGCAATCTCCCACAGCAGGTCACGGACGTCCTGGTTGCGCACGCGCTGGCCGATGTCGCGCAGTTCTTCTTCCGTGAGCGCAGGGAGATCCCGCGGCAGTTCCTTGGTGGCCATGAGCTCACCGCAGGGTAAAGCGCACGGTCATCGGAGCCAGGGCAACCCATGGCCCGACTGCCAGGCGCAACAGCTGGCCATCGTCCCAATATGACAGGTGATCCGGGCGCCATTTCAGTCTCTGCAAGGGGCGCAGTTCGATGCCGGTGATGACTAGGCCGCCCGCCGCGGCCGCGACCGCATCGCACGGCAGGCGCAACTCCTCGCGGTCCTCGCCGAAGTAGTGGGCTTCGAGAAAGATTGTGGTGGCCATGGGGTTCATTGGTCTAGGATACTGTATAAGCATACAGTATCCGAATTGACCAAAACAACGTGACCGCACCGCCGACGGAGTCGTAGAAACGCAAAGCGCCTCACAGGGAGGCGCTTTTTGGGGGGTGTTAGCGATCTATGAGCAACATTTAGCCGTCATTATTGGGCCAAGCTGTAGTCACGATGGTCTCCGGGCGGGGTTAAAAAACGGTTTGGTACTTGGATTTAACGGTTTGAACGTTAAGAAGTCAAGCTGCGTGCGAATTCACTTGCGATTGTTACGTGTTCTTCAGCACCTTCAGGACCCTGGTTTGGATGGCTCTAGCGATCATGTCGGGGATGTCTTCGGCGGCATCTAGAGCATCGGAAACGCGCATCGCAAGTGTCTTTGCGTCCTCTTTCTTGTCGATGACGATATAGATATGAAGAAGCGTGTCCAGCAGGAGCGCATCGGCATCCGGCGAGGCGGCAGCCGCTTCAATCGTTGGGCAATACTTCGTCAGGCCCTCCACGAGGCTCGCTGCGAACTGGCCCTTTGTTTCTAGGGTCAAGTATTCCAATGCGTAGTAGGCGAGATTATTGGCGAGATCCGCATTGTCTGGGGTTAACTCATAGGCGAGTATGGTGACCTCGTAGGCCTTGCGATAGAGCGAGAGGCGCTGCTCCCGATCGCCTGGTTCGGTGCGATACGCGCCTTTCTCCCAGTACTGGTAACCCAAGAGCTTGGGGAGGGCTGTTGCAATGTGTTTGTAATCCGGCAATGGCAGGTTGTCATCCCAGCTCTGCTTCGCCTTGCTGGCGGCCGCAAGCTGCTCGACTTCGCCAAGCGTGTCCTCGAAGAGTCGGATGGAATCATCAATGCGCCCAAGCTTGGAATACGCTTGGCCCAGACGGAATTTCACCAGGGGATAGTTGGGGTACTTCTCGGCTAGATCAACGTAGATTGCGACCGCATTCTCGATGCTCTCATTCGAGTTCGTGGAGAGCAAGCAAAAGGCTGTATTAAGTGTGACGTAATACCAATAAAGCTTCAGTCCGTCACCGTTCAAATCCTTCTCGCATTGTTGGGCGATCGCGGAAAAATACTGGGACGCCTCGAGATAGCAGTGCGCGCGATCTTGCTTGCTCACCTGGACGGTCGCGCACTTTTCCCGCACCAATCGGCCGTTGGCGTATTGATCGATATATGCCTGCGGTACGCCAAGTTGCTCGAACCGCTTGAGGACGTCGTCGTCTGATTCGACGGACAAAATCTTGCCGGCTTTGGTGGCGACCGTCGCATACTCCGAGGACATCTCTTTGATGGTGTCGGCGTACGCGGCGCAAGCATCGGTGAACTGCTTGAGCACCCTTAGATGCGGGCCGATAAGGGCCTGGTTTCCTGCGTGTGAGAGCTCTTTGCCGGAGCGCGCCATGTAGCCGTACTTGTGGTCGATCTCGCCCCAGGCATCCTCAAAAACTGTCCGGATTTGGATCTCAATCGGCAACATGTATTGAGGGCCGATGCCTTGACAGTTGACGACGTCTGGGCCGACGCGACAGACAATGTGGAGGCTGGAATACCCCTCTTTCGAGGAAAGCTTCTCGAACGTGACCCGTCGTTGATCGAGCGTTTCTTTGATCAGGAGGTTGAAGGGCGAGCTATCGAGTTCATTGTTGTAGACGATGATCTCCTCGAGGCTGCCTTTCTTCACTGGGTTGGGTCTGATGTCGGCGCCATGCTCAATAATGTCGAGCACCTTCGTCAGTACCTCAGGCAGGTCGCGCCGAAACAATGTAATGAGTCGAATGCCGATGACGTCGGTGATCGATTCGAGGTCATACTCCGGTTTCGTCTCGCGCTTGCGCCCCACCTTTTCGACCAGCCGGCTCTCAGGCTTGACCCGGGCGCGCACTGCGTAACAGGCGTGTTCAATGCCCGTGTCTGTGATCGCGGCCCTGACCCGTGTAAGTGCCTCCTTGGCGCACCCCTCAATTCGCAGAGCCTTATATTCAAGGGCTTCTTTTGTCATTTGTGGTCTTTCTTTTGACTTGGGCGCCTATGCCAGGCGCGATGTCTCTCTGTCGAATATGACAATGTACTGAAATTGGGGCAGCCTTGCTAGGAGCCCATGGTGGGGATGCGTTCTGCTCTGAGCTATGCCGCCTTGGTCTGGCAAGTGGCGTAGCTTCTGGCGTAGAGTCGCCATAACTCCCTTACTGGGAAAGGCTCAGGCGCTCTTGCATCATGGGCGTGTGGCGGCTCGCGGACGAATCTGCCTGTGCCTGTTCCGGGTCGGTTTTTTTCTGCAATCCCATTGCCATTTAGCCTGTCTGGCGGTGGGCCTGCGTGATGCCGCCCGCTCCGCTCGGATCGCCGCCTTGCGCAAGCCGGATGGCGGCCGCGCGGGGCGTCCGGGCGGTCATCCGGCGGCCTGGGGCCGGGGCGCGAAGGGGCGTTTTCGAATATGGGCGATATGGTACAGCACGGGGCAGCGGTTGCCGCGCCGCGCGGGCCGGATCTGGCCCGGCGGCGGGGTCAGCGGCGTGCCGTCAGCGGAACACCAGCACCGGCACGTCGCTGTGGGTCAGCACCTTCTGCGTCTCGCTGCCCAGCAGCAGGCCGCTGATGCCCTTGCGGCCGTGCGAGGCCATGAAGATGACATCGCAACCGAGGTCCCGGGCAGCGTTGATGATGCCGTGATACGGGGCGCTGGCGGCCGAGACGTGGCCCGCGCACGGGACGCCGGCCATTGCCGCCGCGGCCTCGATCTTGACCAGTTCCTGGCGCGCCAGTGCTTCCACGCGTTGCTGGAATACCTCGCGCCTCTCATGGGTGCTGTCGCTGCCCACCATGTAGGGATAGGTCTCCACGCACATGTAGGGCGTCAGGCGCGCGGAGGCGGTGCGGGCAAACTGGATGGCGGCGGACACGGCCTTGTGGGAAAGCTCGGAACCGTCGACGGGCAGCAGGATGTGCTTGAACATAGGGGCCTTGGTAAAGGGGAAAACGGAAGAAGTGCGGGAGTAGGGGGCGAGGTTCAGTTGGCCAGCGCGCGTCCCACGATCAGCGGGTCGGGCTGCCCGATGGCAGTGGTGTCCCGGTTGCCGTAGGGGAAGCGCGACAGGATGGCACGCAGCGCATTGAGCCGCGCGCGCTTCTTGCAGTCCGAGCGGATGACCGTCCACGGCGCATCGGCGGTGTCGGTGTGGGCGAACATGGCCTCCTTGGCCTGGGTGTATTCGTCCCATTTGTCCAGCGAGGCAAGGTCGACCGGGCTCAGCTTCCATTGCTTGAGCGGGTGGATCTCGCGCTCGCGGAAGCGCCGGCGCTGTTCCTTCTGGCTGACCGAGAACCAGAACTTGAACAGGTGGATGCCGCTGCGCACCAGATGCCGCTCGAAGTCCGGCGCCTGCTGCAGGAAGTCCTGGTATTCGCGCTGCGAGCAGAAGCCCATCACGTGCTCCACGCCGGCGCGGTTGTACCAGGAGCGGTCGAACAGCACGATCTCGCCGGCCGACGGCAGGTGCTGCACATAGCGCTGGAAGTACCATTGCCCGCGCTCGGCCTCGGTGGGTTTTTCCAGCGCCACCACGCGCGCGCCGCGCGGGTTCATGTGTTCCATGAAGCGTTTGATGGTGCCGCCCTTGCCGGCGGCGTCGCGCCCTTCGAATACGATTACCACGCGCTGGCCGGTCTCGCGCACCCAGGCCTGGAACTTGAGCAGCTCCACCTGCAGGCGGTACTTCTGCTTTTCATAATTGCGCCGCGACATCAGGTTCTGGTACGGGTACGCGCCTTCGCGCCAGCCCGCGGACAGCTCGTCGTCCGGATGGCGCTTGCGGCCGGCCTGCCACGCGGCGGGATCGCCTTCGAGGATCAGGCTGCGCAGCTGCGCAGCCTCGTCGGGCGCCAGGCCGTCAAGCAGCGTGCGCATGGCGTCGAGCATGTCGGCGCCGTTGCCTGCGCGGCTGGCCAGGATGTCCTGCATGCTGCTGGCCGCCAGCTGCACCGAGGCGTCGACGGCGCTCTCGACCTCATTGCGCTGGGCTGACAGCGCCGAGTTGGTGGGCAGCACGTCGCCCCTGGCCGTGGCGCGGGCACGTGGCGCGGTGGCGGTGTGGGAGGATTGGATGGTGTCGCGATCTGTCATCTGCGGTCCTCCGTCAGGCTGGGGTGTTGCGCAGGATCGCGTAGAGCTGGTCCTTGAGCAGGAGTTTCTCTTTCTTCAGCCGCTCGATCTCGAAGGTGGAGGCCGGCACCAGCCCCGACTCCATGTTGTGGATTTCCTGGTCCAGCGCGTTGTGGCGGTGGAACAGGCGCGCGAAGCGGGCATCCTGGGTCTTCAGGGTGGTGATCTGGTCGCGGTATTCGGGAAACATGCTGGCTCTCCTGCTGGATCCGCGCGCACGGGGCGTGGCGCATGGTTTCATTTTGGGGAGGGCAGGGTGG
>NZ_JBYSZI010000111.1:10395-11770 GCF_058787075.1 Cupriavidus sp. FW305-46 | reverse complement strand
AGCATGATGAAGAGGCCGTTGCCCATGATCCAGGCGAAGCGGCCGAAGGCGAACACCACCTGCCCCACCGCCAGCGCCACCGGCGCCAGGATGGGCGCCATGACCGCAAGCACCGCATTGGTGGGCCCGATTGCCGTCTTGAGCGCCTTGAACGCCGCGCCGAGCTTGACGGCGACATTCCACAGGCCTTCGAAGACATCGACCACGTCCGACAGCACGCCGGGCAGCGCTTCGGCAAACTTGTCGACCTTGGACTCCAGCATGGCCCGGTTGGCCACCACCCAGGCCTGCATGCGATCGACGAGGGGCTGCATGGCGTTGGCCAGCTTCAGCCCCAGCGCATTGCGCACGCCCTCGACCGTGCGCGACATGCGCTGCCACGACTTGTCGAAGGCGTCCGCCTGGCTGATCTGCTCTTCCGTGAAAAGCGCGCCGTCGGCCGTCATCTGCTTGTAGCGATCCTTCAGTTCGTCGCCGCCCTTGTTGAGCGCGTCGAGCATGATGGAGCCGCTCTTGCCCATGACCGCTTCCAGCGTGGCCAGCTTCGCCCCCTCCTTCTCGGAGGCCTTCGCCGCCTCCGCCATCTTGAACAGGACCTCGGCGGGTGTCTTCGATCGGATGTCAGCCATGGTGATGCCGGCGGACGCGAACGCCCCCTGCATTTCCTTGCTGCCGGCCCTGGCCAGGCTCATGTTCTTGTTGAGCTTGCCCAGCGCCTTGGCCGCGTCATCCATGTTGCCGCCGGCCTCGGAGACGAAGCCGCCGAACACCTGGACATCCTGGCTGGCCACACCATAGCGCGAGGACAGGTCGCCCACCTGGTCGACGGCGTCTGCTGCCGCCTTGGCCGTCGCCACGATGCCGCCCAGCGCCACGCTGTAGCCCACACCCAGCCCGACCGAGACGGTGGCTAGGCCCTTGAGCTTTTCGGTCAGGCCGCTGACGGCGCTGCCCATCTTGCTGAAGCCAGTGGCGTCGGTGAACCGGCCGACCGCCTCCTGCACGCGGCCGACCGGCTTGGTGACGCTGTCGAACTTCTCACCGATGCGCTGGAGCGTGGCGCTCGCACGATCCAGCGCGGTGATGACGATCTCGGCCTTGTTGGTATCTGCCATGCCGATTTACCCCTTTGGCTTGCCAAGCTCCTCGTGGATCTCCTCGGCCTTACCGCACCAGAAGTCGAGATCCGTCGTGGTCATGTCCCAGATGGAATCTGGGGGGAAGTGGAAGGTGTAGGCGATGAGGGCGACTGCTTCGTCCCATCGTCTTTCACCAAGAAAGGGCCGAGCTCGGTGACGACCTCCATGGCGTCGGCAGCCTCCAGCTCGTCGATTTCCTCGGGCGTGAGGCCCGACAGCTCGGCGGCCAGGTCCAG
>NZ_JBYSZI010000111.1:9074-10296 GCF_058787075.1 Cupriavidus sp. FW305-46 | reverse complement strand
GATCATGCCCATGCTGGGCTTGGCCGTCATTTCCATGGTGCGCAGATGGCGCGCCTTCGGCCGGGCCATCACCAACTCGGTGAGCTCGCCGCCGCCCTTGAGCTTGAGCGGCTCGCTGAGCGGCACCTTGATCGAGACGAGAGCAGCCATCAGACAGCCTCCGCCGGTGCGCCGAACATCTTGACCGAGGCCTTGCCATCACCCGCTTGCGGGTTCAGCGGTGTGGCCATGGCGCCGTTGCGGACCATGTAGCTTTGGCCCGAGTCCGCCTGGAACAGCACCACGGCATCGGTGGTGCTGTTAAGCGCGATGATGTCGGTGTCCGCCGTGATCAGGATGTCGCACTCGACCTCGGACGGGACCGGCTTCTCGGTGTAGAACACCGTGCCCGCGTCGGACACCTGCGCCGTACGCTCGACACCGCCGGTGTTGAGCTTGGCCGTGCCCGGCACCGACGCCAGGCGCTGGCCGGCGACGGTGATGAAGGCACGCCCCATGACTTGCTTGCTTGCCATGTCGTTTTCCTCGGATGGTTGCGCGGGGCAAATGCCCCGCGCGTTGGGTTACAGGCGGAACTGGATCTGCGCGGCGAACACACGGAACTGGTTGACCAGGTTCGGCGGCAGCAGGACGTCGACGCGGTTGGCATCGGTGCCGCTGCGCACGACCTGCAGGTCGGCCTTGAACTGGTCGAAGTCCTCGACCAGCCCTGCCTCCTCCCAGTCACGGAACAGCGCGATCAGCTCGGCGCGAATCATGGTCGGCGTGGCGATCGCCTGGCCAGCGTCGAACACGGTGCCGTCATTGGCCAGCTTGTGGCGCGGATACACCTGCGAGATGCGCGCACGCACGCTGTAGCGCAGGTAGCTGAGCGTGTACATCGTCTCGACGTCGCGGTAGCTGGGGTCGACGATGCCGCTGGCGTTCTGCGTGTACATCGTGACCGCGCGCTCCGCCGCCAGCTGGCCGCCCGGGTTGGCGATGTAGGTCGCCATCCCGTACGACAGCAGGTTGTTGCGCTCGGCCCGGGTGAAGCGCTTCTCGGCCGAGGCCGGCAGCAGGCCGGTACCGACCAGCGTCTGCACCGGGCGCGCCGGATCGATGCCGCCCAGATAGAACGCGCAGATCGCGCCCCAGATGGCCGCGTGCTCCCAGACGGGCGACGGCGAGCCACCCTGCTCCACCGACCAGGCCACCACGTGCGGGCTGTTGCGCGTGCTGG
>NZ_JBYSZI010000111.1:7751-8974 GCF_058787075.1 Cupriavidus sp. FW305-46 | reverse complement strand
CGCCGCATGCGAGCCGCGGCCGCAGCGAGCCTGCACGCCGGCCAGATTGTCGGCCTGGAAGGGCACGTTGGCCGCGGCCGTGCCGGCAGCCAGCAGCTGCGCGATGATGAGGATGCGGTTGGGCATCACCACCAGGCCGCTGACTGCCTTGCTGTTGTCGAACTCGACGTATGCCCCGGGTGTCAGCAGGTTGACCGGGATCTGGTTGAAACTGATCTGGCCCATTACTTGTCACCTCGCGCGGGCTGGCCGCTGGCGGCCGTGTTGGTCACTTCCGCCACGTCGCCATCGGCGAGGCGGCGGATCCAGAACGGGTCGTCGCCGTCCACCGGCGTCGGCTCCGCAATCTCGCGGCCCGTCGTCGGGTCGCGCACCAGCCGCCCTTCGACGGGCCTGATGGTGATGCTTTTCATGTTTGTTCCTATCGGAAGGGCTACGTTGGCAAAACGATGTCCGCACGCGCGTCGATCTGGCCGTCAGGACCGATCGGTTGCGGCGGGTCATTGCGCGGGCTGGCCATGTCGAAGGCCACCGAGACGATGCCCAGCGCATCAAACTCGGCGTTCGGCGTGCTGGAGTAACTGGCACCGAACGTGATGTCAGCGGCCAGCAGATCCTGCTGGCCATCTTCACCGCGGAACGCCAGAACCGTTTCGCGGTAGACCATGTTCTCGACGAGACCTGTCAGGTCCGGCTGCGGAAACAACCAGCCGTTCATGGCGGCAGCGATGGTCATCGTGACCAGCTCGCACAGGTCGTCGAGCTGGTCGTCAGCGCCTTCGTCTGCATCGCCCGGCACCACCACCTTGACCACCAGGTCAACAGTGCGCTGCATGAGCGTTTCCGTGACCTGCTCGCTTGCGTCGCGCTCGGTGTAGACCAGGACTACCGGCAGCTTCTTTTCGCTGACCGGGTAGTTGCGGGAGGCGTAGACGCGGCCGGTCAGCGAAGGCTGCGCCGCCAACAGGTCTCGCACCGCATGCCGGATGGCCTTACGGGTAGTCGTCGTCATGGCGTTGGCGTGATGTCCTTGAGCTTGACCTGCAGCAGCCAGCCGTCCTGCAGGCGCTCCGGCTCTTCGGAGAGCACCTTGTAGGTGCGCCCCTTGCATTGGAGCGTCATGCCGTGCGACAGCGTCACAGGTGTATCGGCCGGGTACTGCAGCGTCACATCACCGGCCTGCACCAGGTTGTCGACGAAGAAGCCAGACGGGGCATCGAGCC
>NZ_JBYSZI010000111.1:5464-7655 GCF_058787075.1 Cupriavidus sp. FW305-46 | reverse complement strand
CGGATTCTTTTGCAGGCCACGCCAGTCAATGGCCTTGGCTGCGAACACGTGGCGGGCCTTGATCTGCAGGCCATCGACTTCGAAGCCGCGGCGCTGCTCGGTGAACAGACCTTCCTCGCCCTCGAGGTAGGTGTATTCGATCGTATCGACCAGGCCCGGCTCGGCAGCGAGGTGCCAGGCATTGCCGGTGATACGGGCATCGACAACCACCTCGAGCGAGGTGTTGTACTGCGGGTTGATGTCCACCGACTTGGCAGCCACGAACTGCGAGGAGGTGTACTTGTTCGCCTCGCCTTCCTTGTCGGGACCGACGATCAGGAAGCTCGGCGTCAGGTTCAGCACGCGGCCCTTGATACCAGTCTGTTTGCGCATCGCGGCACGGCCTGCCGACAGCGTGACGTCAGTGATTGCGCCAGCGGCAGCCAGGTTTCCATGGTTGGCGTGGAAGAGCGCAGTGCCGTCGGCCATCGCCGGGTTGTTGATCAGGATGCCGTAGACGATGTCGCCCTCGAGTGCAGCCGCTTCGGCCGCAATGGCCAGCGGCACACGATCGAACGCGGACAGGTCGTCGTTGATCAGCGATTCCCAGGTAATCGCTACGATGCCGCCGTACTTCCCGAGCGAGTACTTCTCGGCCGATTCGCCGAAGGTGATGGCCTTGTACTCGCCACCTTCGTTGACCTTCTGCAGGGCCGACGATTCGGACAGCTGCGTGCGCGCGATTTGCTTGAAGTCCGGCGCCGTCGACATGCGGCAGAACGGCACGAAGGTACGCGGCTGCAGCTGGTACGCCTGGCGGAGGGTGCGGTTGACGGTGTTACCCAGGATCTCCGGGAAGTCACTGGTGCCGCTCATGCCACCGCGCACCTGCATGTCGCGGTCCAGATTCAGCGCCATCACAGCGATTTCTCGCTTGCTGAGGCCACGGCAGTTGCCGCCGCCCAGCTCGATGGCCTGGCGCGCCATGTCCATCAGGTCCATGCCGCGGAACTGGCGGGCAGCATCCATACGCGCCGCATCGTTGAAGGCACGCGGGTTCGCGCGCAATACGATCGCGTCGCCCATGGCGGCGCGGCGCGCGTCCGTTTCGTCGCGCGTGGTCTGGATGTCGGCCGCCGAGCGGGTCGAGGTGGCGGCGGAGCGGCGCGCCTGCTCACGCAGCACAGCCAGGCCGGCGGCTTCGGCCGTCATCGTGCGTTCGCCGATCAGCTGGTCGGCGAAGGTGCCGTCCAGGCCGCCGAGGCGCACCGCCTCGCGGATGCCGGTCTGGCGCTCCGCTTCAGCGCGGGCGCCTTCCTCGCGCGCCGCGTCCAGGGCGCGCTGGTCGACCACCTGGGCGGTCGTGGTGGCAGCCGTCGTCGTGGCCGCCGGCTGGGTGGTCGTGTGCTCACCGGGCATGTTGGATTCCTTTCGGGTGGTGTTGCCAGCGGCTGCCGGCGTGGATTGGTCAAAGAACTCGCACGCGAACGTGCGTTGCTGCTGGCCCTGCTCTGCCGAGCGCGTGGTCGCGCCCGGATCGGCCGGTACCGGAACGAGCGAGAGCTCGTAGGGCTCCCAGTCGACTGCTCGGTAGATCCACAGGTCACCGTCCACAGCGGGCGCGATGCGCTCCATCTTGTAGATTCGGTAGCCCACGGAGACGTTACGGATGATTCCGTCGACAACGTCCTGAAAGTAGGGCTGGACATCGTCGCGCTGGCTGAAGCGGACCGAGGCACTGCCCTGGTCGCCATCGAGAGTGGCGCCCGTGACGACGCCGAGCACGTCCGAGAGATCGTAGCTCGAGTGCGTGTTCAGCAGGTTGGCCGTCCCAGACTGCAGCCGACCCATGCGCACGTGCGCCGGATCGAGGCTGAGCTCCTCGAGGTAGTAGCGGTCGTTGTACCAGTCGTAGCGCTGCACGCGCGCCCCGGTGGTCCAGACCAACTGGACCGTTCGCGCATCGCGGTCGACGGTACCGACTTCCGCCGAACGGCCCATCAGCGGCAAGTCGCGCCGCTCGCTGGGAGACGGCATAGGCCTGACATCAGAAGGATGTGGTGTTGGCATGTTTGTACGCAAAAAGCCCCGCGCAGGCTTGCACCTGGGCGGGGCGGGTTGGAGAGGAAACCGCTTACTGCTGGCTCATGATGTCTGCCGCCGCTGCCGCATCAATCAGGCGCTCCGAGATCGCCGCATCGGCGTCGGATAG